>CAYVUX010000214.1:4682-6368 GCA_964455075.1 uncultured Desulfobacteraceae bacterium
CACCAAGGCGATAATCGAGAAAACACAGGTCATAGCGTCCCGCTGCTGCGCGTTCCAGCCCTTGGCCGAATGTGGCTGCCCAATCCAGACGAAAGGTCCAGTCGGGAATCTGTGAAAGAATGCCTCGAATGAGAACATAATCGTCCTCGTCGTCCTCTACGAGCAACAGATGAACGTTCCCGTTGCTCTTGGGCTTCTTCAGGAAACCCTCCAGGGCGTCGGGGGACGATCCGCTGAAGCCGGTCTCGAAATGAAGAGGCGGACTCTCAAAGTTCGTGCCGGCACTTGGTTGAGGGTTCTGGATCATCGGATCTCCTCTCATGTGGAGCCCTCTGTTCGGGAACCCCCGAACGAAGGGACAACCGGGTTGCTGCCACCCGGTCCCTCGCCATGCTCAACAACTTCGTGGCTGTGGGCCCTGCGGCAGACAGGATGCGGAGCGCCGCCTCCGACCCCCTTCGGACCTACCGAGTTGGTAGTGAATCCAGTATCGACGATCCGCGCAATGTGCCAGATTATCTTATGCAGCGGAACAGGGCCCCGTCCATCGGGAGAACGCGGGTTTGGCATCAGGAAATCAAGGAAAATGCGTCAGGGGGATCTCCCATGCCCATGCAGAGCCCTTGCGAGGACCAAGAATCGGGTCCATCCCGCACAAGCCGCCCGGAGATCAAACCAACCTGGTCCTGTTTCTCATGGCCGTCGCCATGACCGCGGTGCTGGTGGTGATCGAGAAGTACGCCCTCTGGCTCCTCGCCCGGCGCCATAAGCGCTCTGAAGACTCGCAGGTATCCCCGAACCGCGTTACAAGAGATAGCGCAGGAGGATCACCGAGGCCAGGGCGGCAAGCAGCACCCAGAATATCACCCCCAGGCTCAGGTACGCGGCGCGTTTACGGGCCTTGTCCTCTTCCATCCTCTCCAACATATCGAGTGTTTCGTGGCGTCCCTGCGGCCCCCGGCGGGAACGGTAGCCGCGGGAGACGGACAGCAGGAGGACGACGATTACGCCCGCGATAACGAAGGTCAGCCCGTGTACCCCCAGGACCACCGGGCCGAAAGGCTGCAGCCAGATGCCCCCCGCCCAGGTGGCGAGCAGAATCAGCAGAAAAAGCCACAGCACGCCGTTGAAGGGTCCCGACCTCCTGGCGACCCAAACCAGAACGCCTCCCAGGACAAGGGCCACAACCAGGGCGACCAGAAAATCCGTGACAAACAGGTTGCCGTTCATCGGCTTTCCTCCGGCGCAGTTTTTTGATTCATGCATCCTCCGTAATCCGTCTCGTTCATCGAAATCGAAACCGGGGACCCGCCCGGAGGGTGGGGTCTGAGCACCCGTTAGGGTGCGAAGAAATCGCTATCGGGATCGAAATCGACGCAGGAACTTCTGTATCCAGTGGAAGCCCCTCATCTTTTGGATCTCGATAATTCGTCATTCCGGATTTCGCTGTGCTACGCTCCGGTCGTCCGGAATGGCGTTTTTTCGAATTGCGACACAGTCTCTTCCGCCGGAATGACGGATTCCTAGATTCCGGCACCTGTCCCGGACTCTGCCTCCAAAAATCCGGAGTGACAGAGTGAACACACACTTTTTTATTCTACACGTCGACGAGGTACGGGTCCATGGGGGAAGCCCTTAGGGCTCACTCAAAAATAACTTCCCATTTTCCCATCTCAGCTTCGGGCC
>CAYVUX010000215.1:0-6056 GCA_964455075.1 uncultured Desulfobacteraceae bacterium
AGCGGGGGATGCCCACCATCATCATGCCTCCGGCCATGGGCAGCGATTCGATCACCGTAACCCGGTATCCTTTGAGGGCCAGATAATAGGCTGCTGTAAGGCCCCCGGGCCCGGCGCCGATGATGCATACCCGGCTCTGATTGTCCGGAGCCGGTTCGGGATTCTTGTAGCGGCCTTCGGACATGGCCCGTTCCGCGGCGAAGCCCTTGAGATCTTTAATGGCGATGGGACGATCCACCCGGCCCCTGACACACATAAACTCGCACGGATGGGTACACACCAGGCCGCACACCCACGGAAAGGGGTTGTCGCGGCGGATAAGCTCCACGGCTTCGGCGTCTTTCCCCTGACCGATGAGGGTCACATAGCTCGGAACGTCAATTCCCGCGGGACAAGCCATCTGGCAGGGTGCAGGGTTCAGCTTTTCACAGTCTTCCACCGGACAGATGTGTGTCTCGATGTGGCTCAGGAAAATTTCCCGATGCCGCTCGAAAGCCGAAGCGAGCATGCGCCCCGTCTCAACACAGGGAGAGGCCTCGCCCTCTTCGATGAGCCGTGCGGCAAGGGCCTCTATCGCCGGAAAATGCTCGGGGCCGGCCCTCCCGGAGGCAATGTCCTCCATGAGCGTCAGGATTTTTTCCGCCCACACCCTGCATTTCGCCACGGTCAAGCGCCCTTCTTTCAGGACGCCTGAAAGGCGCTGTATCGTGCGGGCGACCGGGCAGGCCTTTTCTTCCATTAACTGTGGATTCATCTCTATGGGATCTCCCTACGGATCAGTCCAGGGCCGCCACCGCCTTTGCATGCCGTTCACGCCTTAAAGCAGGCATCTGGTTTGCGTCCCCGAAATGGAGACAATGCGTGGTACAGGAGGTGACGCATGCCGGCTTGAGGCCCTGGTCAATGCGATCCATGCAATAGTCGCATTTGACGGCCTTGCCGGTATCCGGATTCCACTGGGGAGCGCCCCAGGGGCAGGCGGATATGCATGTCTTGCATCCGACGCACAGGTCGGGATCTACAAAGACGATGCCGTCCTTGGCCCTTTTCTGCATCGCACCCGTGGGGCAGGCCGCCACGCACCACGGGTCTTCGCAGTGGAAGCACGGCATAAACGTGTACGCCGCCCGGGGCAGGTTGTCGACAAACTTCGGGCCTATGGGAATGATCTGGCACAGCTTTGGTCCTATTGGCAGGTTTTTGTTGCTTTTGCAGGCCACCTCACAGCTTCGGCAATTGATGCACTTTTTCACGTCCTGGAAGAGATAGTACTTGCTCATGCGTTCCTCCACCTGCTGGCATGGTCCCCTTAAAGGGGCTTCACCGTTACAAACGTATGGTGCAGTGCGGGACTGCCACCGATCGTGTCCGAGATATTTTCCATCAAAAGCGCATCCGACACCCCTTTGTTGTAGCATCGCGTTGCCAGCTGGGCCTGATGGCCGAAGCCATGCAACATGAAGACCGCTTCAGGATGGATCAGGTCCGTCACAAAAGCCTTGATCTTGCCGGAACCCTGGTTCGAAGCGACTTCCACCAGGGCTCCGTCTCTGACGCCGAGGGTCTCGGCGCACCGGCTGTTGATCCATAGCACATTTTCAGGAAAAACCTCTGAGAGGTAAGGGTTGTTCTGGGTGGAAACATGGGTATGCAGGGCGCAGCGGCCCGTGACAAGCCGGAAATGGTCCTCGGGCGGAGACGGCATGGGCTCGTATGCGGGAAAGGACTCAAATCCGGCGTCCTCCAGGAGGGAGGAGACGAATTCAATCTTCCCGGAAGGGGTTTTGAACTTGATTCCGTTTTCACGATCCCAGAAGATCTGCTTGTCGGTGTAGGCGACAAACCCCTTGTCCTTGAAGTCCTCCAGGAAAAAGCCTGTACCCTCGAGCTGCCACCGTACCAGTTCTTCCATGGTATCATACGGGAAGTATTCCCCGATCCCAATGCGTTCGGCAATCTGCTTGAGGATGATAGGCCCCGGCCTTGTGTCGTAACGAGGCGTTACGGCCTGCTGACGCAGAAACATTTGGGGTTTCAGTCCGTTGGCCTGCTGGACGCAATCGAGGCGTTCCAGATAGATGGATTCCGGAAGCACCACGTCGGAATACCAGGCCGTGTCACTGAAATTGATGTCAATGCTCACAATAAGATCGAGTTTTTCCAACGCCTTCATGGTCAAATTGGAATCGGGTATGGACATGATGGGGTCAAGCCGATAGGCAATGAGCCCCCGGATAGGGTAGGGATCCCCGTTCAGGATGGCATGGGGCAGCATTTGCCCCACCCCGTGATTCGGGTCCGGCAGGGGAAATCCCGGGGTCCCCACCCCGTCAAATCGAGGCTTCTCGATCTCCGGGAAACTCTGTTCTGTGAGCTTGCGGGCCGGCTTGCGGTCGACTTCGCCCGGCCCCTTTTTGAAGAAGAAGCCCCCCTTGGCTTCCACGCTGCCCATGAGAGCGTTGAGAATCATGATGGAGCGACGCATATAGATTTCGTTGGTGTGGTTCGCCCCGCGGTAGCCGAAATGAAAAATGACAGAGGGTTTGTCGCGGCTGATTTCACGGGCCAACTGAACGATTTCTTCCGCCCCGATACCGGATTCTTCTTCGGCCCACTCGGGAGTGTAGGGTTGCACAAAGGCCTGAAGCTGAGGAAGACCGGTCACCCATCGGTCCACGTACGCTTTGTCATAGAGGCGCTCCTTCAGGATGACGTGGATAAGCGCATAGTTCAGCGCAAGGTCGGTCCCAGGCCGAATCATCCAGTACCGATGCGCCTTCGTGGCCGTAACCGTGACCCTTGGATCTATGTAGGTCAATTTGGCCCCGTTTTCGAGGGCATCCATAAGACTGTTCACGGCCTTGACTTCGACGGATTCAAAGAAATTCCGGCCGTACATGACAATGTGCCTGGTGTTTTTGTAATCCATGCTCATCTGCGCATCCGTGTATCCGAACAGGGACCGGCAAGCCGTGTTGACGGATCCCTTGCAGAGGGCGTCGTGGGTGAAGTGGTTGGGTGAGCCGATCCCTTTGAGGAAGGTTTTGCTCACGTGGGTGCTTAGCTGGGTCCTTTCTCCCAGGACCACACCGTGTCCTCCGACCTCTTTCATGATTTCCTTCAACTTTTCGGCTACCATATCCAAGGCCTCGTCCCATGTGGCTCTTCGCCATTTCCCGGATCCTCTGGGACCCGTCCTGATCATGGGGGCCTGGAGGCGCTCATGGTCCTTAAGAAGGGCAATCCCTGCTGCGCCCCGCGGGCAGAGACTCCCCTCCATGCCCGGAACATGAGGGTTGCCTTCAATCCATTTCACCTCGTCGTTTTCCACGACGGCCCTCATCGGGCACCGGACGGAGCACATGAAACAAAGACCGTAGACATCTTTTGCCATTGGGTCCTCCTTTGCGAGTATTGTCCGCGAAAAAACTGAAAGGGAGCCACATCTTGTCCTGTGGCCTTCTCCCGGGATGGACCGAATCTCATCATTCTCATCATGCTGATTACGGCTTCGTTACCATAAAGGTCAATGAGCGATACGTCAAGGCACGCGTCGTCAATTCTCGCCTCCCGGGAAGATGCGCAATGAAGATGGATTGCGCATGATCGTTCGGACGTGACCGCTTGGGGAGGGGACGACTTTCCCTTGACATCCTGCACAGCTCCTTTACGCTGGTGACGTCCGGAAAAGGAAGCAAGACGGGCCGCGTGCTGCGCAGGGGCTGTCTGATTTTTGCTTATTGGAGACTGTTGGAAAGCACCAGGATGCAAGGCTTCCGCAGTGACGAAGGTCTAGGGTAACGCTGCTCCCGAGGTCCCGCTTCAGGCGGGGAGACCGGTGTTTCCCGACAGCCCCCGGGCTGGCAGAAATGGCGGTATGCGTCTCCGAGCTTCGGCGTTTGGTTTGTTCCCCTCGACTCCAGGCAATGGGGATTGTAACGTCCCTGGAAAATTGGAGAATTGTGCAGAGGTTTTGATTTTTGGCAATGTGCCGATTGAACGATGCCGGGGTGCAAAAGCGTTTCAAAGCCCTTGAGGAGGTCTCCCATGAATGCGGTATTCAATCGATCTTTGAGCGGCCTTATCCTGTTTTTCTTTGGTATGACGGTGTTGAGTTGCGCTTCGATCCCAAAACTCCGAGTGGAATACCGGCTCCCGCCTAAGCCCGAAGGCTTTCATGGAGAAAAAGTATCCCTGGAGATCCTGGATGAGCGCGCGGACAAGGGCATCATTAAGGAAGGGGCGAAGGAGGATTACGAGAATTTTCCCGGAAACGTCTCCCTCAGTGTGGCGAAGCCGAACGACACGGGGTTTATGATCGGCCTTTACGGTCCGGTCGAGCTGGTGAAGGAGGGCTTTGAGAGGAGGCTCAGGGATGCCGGCCTGAAGATTGCTTCGAGCCGGTCGCAAAGCGAGCTTACCCTGCAGTTGGTTTTGAAAAATCTGTCCCTCGATCTCGCGAACCGACGCTGGGTTGCGGAAATGGCATATGAGGCCAGGCTTCAGAAGTCGGGACGGGTCCTGTCCTCCCAAAGCGTATCCGGGCGGGTGGAGCGCTTCAAGTTGTATGGACGCGGGCAGGCCGATGAAGCGATGGGAGAAGTCTTTACGGACACCGTCAACAGGCTTGATGTGCTGGAGCTTTTCAAAAAGGCGGGCCTGATGGGCGACGATTCCGCGGGAACCTGAAACCCGGGAGTGGTGGAAGAACGCCCCGCCCCGGCTGCATTTCCATCCAGACTACCCCACCCCGCCGGAGCGGAGCGGAGCCTTGCCCCTGCCGCACTTCGTCCCCCCGGATGACCGGTTGTCTCAGGATCAGACCATGAGAAGCGGGAAAAAGGTGTTTCTGATCAGCTTGGGCTGCGCCAAAAATCTCGTCGACAGCGAGCACATGATGGGGAGTCTTGCGGCCGAGGGATTTGAACCTACCGGCCGCCTTGATGAGGCGGAAACGGTTGTGATCAATACCTGCGGGTTTATTCAGAGTGCCGTGGAAGAGAGCATCGAAACGATTCTGGAGGCGGTTGAGCGAAAGAGCCGCGGCGAGCTGAAGCGCCTGGTGGTCACCGGGTGTTTCGTTCAACGCTATGGCCTGAAACTCAAGCACGAACTCCCGGAAGTGGATGCCTGGCTGGGGACCGGCCAAATGCATCGAATTGCAGAGGCCGTAAAATCGGCGGGCGCTTCGAAGAAGGTTCCGTTTCTGCTCAGCCGGCCGGCCCACCTGCCGGACCATACGTCTCCGAGAATCCGGGCAACCCCTTTTTTCTCCGCTTTTTTGAGAATTGCGGAGGGCTGCAGCAACCGATGCTCCTATTGCTTGATTCCAAGCCTCAGAGGTCCTTCCCGCAGCCGGTCCATGGCGTCCGTTGTGGAAGAGGCGAGGACCTTGGCCCGTGAGGGCGTAAAAGAACTCAACCTGATCTCTCAGGATACCACTATGTACGGCAAGGATCTGGAAGGGGAGCCGTCGGTTGAAGACCTGCTTGAGCGTCTTGCCTCCGTCGAGGGCATCCAGTGGATCCGGCTTCTCTACAGCCATCCGGCAAGGATCTCCGACCGCCTTTTGGATCTTCTGGAGGCCGAGGAGAGGATTTGCCCCTATCTGGACCTTCCCTTCCAGCACGTGAATGCCGGAATTCTCGCGGATATGGGACGTGGGCCCCTCCGGGAGCTTCCGGGAGATCTTGTGGATCGTATCCGCTCCAGACCGAAGGAGATCAGCCTGAGGGCTACATTCATGGTAGGCTTTCCCGGAGAAACCGAAGCCGTATTTAACGAGCTTCTGAATTTCTTGAAAGGTGCTCGCCTGAATCATGTGGGTGCTTTCATCTACAGCCCGGAGAAGGGTACGAAAGCGGCCCGGCTGAAACAGACGGTCGCGCCCGACGAGGCGGAGCAAAGGCTGGAGCGGCTGATGAGCGTCCAGCGTGACGTTTCCCATGCGATTCACCGCGGGATGGTGGGCCGGACTCTGCCCGTTCTTCTCGAAGGCCTGAGTCGTGAAACAGACCTTCTCCTCCAGGGCAGGACGATCGGTATGGCCCCGGACG
>CAYVUX010000215.1:6066-6347 GCA_964455075.1 uncultured Desulfobacteraceae bacterium
GCTCATCAACAAAGGATACGGTATTCCGGGAGAGATTATGCAAGTGCGCATGACGGAGGCCCATCCTTACGATCTGGTGGGAGAGATCGTGCGTTAGCCTGTTTTGTTTTGACATCCCTTCAATTTTCCCGTTATGAAAGTGTGGGCGGTCGACTCTTCGCGCGCATCAATGACAGGTCCCCCGAATCCCCTCGGGCAAGAATCCGGGAGAAGGATCTGCATGTTCGCCGGTCACCCGTGCCGGTCCGGCCCGCCGGGTAAGTGCTCCGGGTATTTTTGGG
>CAYVUX010000216.1:0-3594 GCA_964455075.1 uncultured Desulfobacteraceae bacterium
GGTGTATGCAATCCGCTGGTCCTCCGCCCACTTGCCCACGTTATCGTACTCAATGAGGATGAGCGCGGTCAGGTATTTTCGGTTGTCCCCGATGATGACGGCATCCTTGATGTAGGGGCTTGCCTTGAACTCGTTTTCAATCTCCTGTGGAGAGATGTTCTTTCCCCCGGACGTGATGATGATGTCCTTTTTTCTATCCGTGATCACGAGGTGCCCGTCCTTGGTCAGCCTGCCCACGTCCCCTGAAAGATACCAGCCGTCGACCACGGCCTCCGCCGTGGCCTCCGGGTTCCGGTAATACCCTTTGAATACGCCGTCGGTTTTGAAAAGGAGCTCCCCGTCCTCTCCAATGCGCATTTCCACTCCGGGAGACAAGGGTCCCACCGTGCCCACGCGCACATCGCCCCCCTGGTGCACGCTGCAGATCCCGGTGCACTCCGTGGACCCGTAGAGGTTCCGGATTTTGATCCCGATGGCGTGGAAAAAGAGGACCGTTTCAGGCGGTGTTGGCGCGCCTCCGGTGTACACGTACCGTACCCGGTTCAACCCGAAATGCTTCTTGAGAGGGTGACCGTGCAGGACGGAGGTCAAGGTCTTCATGGCCTTCCAATAGGGGCCGGAGGCCTTGCCCCGGCACTCCATGTCGTAGAGCTCCTTTTCCTTCCTCTCGCACCACCCGTTCACCCAGCTTTTCAGCCGGGTTGCGTCCCGCATCCTCATGATGTGCCCGGACTGCATCTTTTCCCATATCCTCGGCACGGCGAAAAAGATCGTGGGCGCAATTTCCCGAATGTTGTCCTGCACGGTGTTGAGGCTTTCGGCGAAGTTGACCGTGATCCCGCCGGTCATGAGGGGGTAGAGAACGGAAAAGCTTCGCTCCGCGATGTGGCACAGCGGAAGGTAGGAGACGATGACGTCTTCTGCGCGGAGCGGTGTGCACGAGAGGAAGTTTCGAGCGCTCGCAATGGCATTCCGGTGAGAAATCATGGCGCCTTTGGGTTTTCCGGTCGTCCCGGAGGTGTAGACCATGAGGGCCGTGTCTTCCGGATTGGTTTGATCGACCAGGGTGTCGAAGAGGCTCGGGTCTTCGCGGTCCTTTTTCTCGCCCAGCGCCAGGGCGTCCTCGAAGCTCATAATCAGGGGGCTGCGATACCTTCGAAGTCCCTTCATGTCGATCACGATGATCTTCTTGAGATACGGCAGGCGGTCCTGGACCTCCAGGACCTTGTCGGCCTGCTCCTGATCGCCTACCACCACGAACTTGGACTGGGAGTGATCGAGAATGTACTCCACCTGGGTCGCCACGTTGGTCGGGTAGATGCCCACCACCACGCCGCCGACGCTCTGGGTGCCGAGATCGGCGTAGAGCCATTCCGGGTTGTTCTCGGAGAGGATCGACACCTTGTCCTCCCACTCCAGGCCCATGCTGAGCAGACCGAGGCCGAAGTGCTTTGTCTTTTGGTAGTACTGCGCCCAGGTAATGTTCTGCCAGATGCCCAAGTCCTTTTCTCTCAAGGCCACCCGCTTCCCGTATTTCCCGGCGGAAGCCTTCAGAAGTTTTGGAATGGTCTGCTCATCCATAATCATGCTCCCTGGTTGCGCTCATTGCCCCGGTACTCTTCTCCCAGGTACGCCTCGATCACCTTGGGGTGCGTCTGGATTTCTTGAGGGATCCCGTCCGCGATCTTGACGCCGAAATCGAGGCAGATGATCCGCCTCGAAATATCCATGATGACCCGCAGGTCATGCTCGATGAGGACGATGGTGGTTCCGAACTCCTCGTTGACATCCAGGACGAACCGGACAATGTCCTCGGTCTCCTCCAGATTCATCCCAGCCGTAGGCTCGTCCAGGAGCAGGAGCCGGGGTTCCATGGCCAGGGCCCGTCCCAGCTCGACCCGTTTCTGAAGTCCGTAGGGCAGCTCCCCGACCACCTTCTTGCGGCTGGCCTCGATCTCCAGAAAATCGATGATCTCCTCCGCCTTCAAACGGTTGGAGATCTCCTCTTGCCGGGTCTTTCCCAGGAAGACCCCGCCGGAGAACACGCCGCTCTTCAGGTTCCTGTGTCGCCCCAGCAGGATGTTGTCGAGCACGGTCATGTTCCGGAACAGCTCGATGTTCTGGAAGGTTCGAGCGATGCCCAGCTCCACGACTTTGTGTGGGGGCAGGGACAGGAGGTCCGTTCCCTCGAAAACCAGGCTTCCTTCCTGGGGGGTGTACAGCCGGCTGAGGCAGTTGAAAATGGAGGTCTTTCCCGCGCCGTTCGGCCCGATGATGGAGAAAATATCACGGGGAAGGACCTCGAAGCCCACCCCCTGGAGGGCGCGAATCCCGCCAAAGGAGAGGCTCAGGTCCTTGACCGCCAGTTGGGGTCCCGCCGCTGCTCCTTCAGGAGAGCCACCGCTTTCTTCTCTTGTAGTGCTTGACGTCTGCAAAGCTCTTTATGCCCCCTTCCGCCGTGATTCCCAGGTAGAACTCCATGACGTCCTCGTTTTGCCGGAGTCTATCGCAGGGGTCATCCATGACGATGCGACCGTTCTCCATGATGTATCCGTGCGATGCGATCTGAAGCGCGATGTTGGCATTCTGCTCGACCAGGAGGACGGGAATGGCATCCTCCCTGTTGATCGTTTCGATGATGGAAAAAATCTCTTTGACCAGGAGCGGCGCAAGCCCAAGGGACGGCTCATCCAGGAGCAGGAACCGGGGCCGGCTCATCAGGGCACGCCCGATGGCCAGCATTTGCTGCTCCCCTCCGCTCAGATACCCTGCCTTCACAGGAAGGGACTTCTTGAGGGCGGGGAAATATCCCATGACCTTGTGGAGGTCTTTACTCACTTCCTGGCGGTCTCTTCTGGTAAAAGATCCCACCCTGAGATTTTCCAGGCAGGTGAGATCCTGAAAAACCCTGCGTCCTTCCGGGACTTGAGAGATGCCCATGCGCACGATTTTTTCCGGGCTCACGTCATTGAGCCTCTTGTTGAGGTAGGTGATCTCGCCGCTTTCGATTTTTCCTTCCTGGGATTTCAAGACCCCGGATATGGCCTTCAGCACCGTGCTCTTGCCCGCTCCATTGGCGCCGAGCAGGGTGACGATCTTCCCCTCGGGCACACGCAGGGAGACGCCTTTCACCGCGAGGATCACGTCATTGTAGATGATCTCGACATTGTCCACTTCAAGCATTTGCGGCTCCTTCAAGGTTCAGCATCGCATGCCCCGCGACTTTACTCCCTGCCTTGTCCTCTCCACCCGGTAGGCTTTTTCAACCCAGTCGCAGAGAAGGGGGCGCGTGTCCCTGGGGTCGATGACATCCTCGATATCAAAGGCCTCTGCCGACCGAAAAGGGGACGCGTAGCTCCTGTAAGTGTCCTCCAACTCGTGCAGAAGGGCCTCCGGATCGTCTGCCGCCTCGATTTCGGCCCGATGTGCGGCGTAGACTCCTCCTTCGACCACGATGTTGCCCCAGTTGGCCGACGGCCAGAAATAGCGCCAGTTCATGCCGCTGTAATCGGCCTGGCTCCCTCCGGCTACACCGTACGCCTTGCGCACGTAGATCGCTGCGTAAGGCACCGTCGCCTGAAACACGGAAAAAAC
>CAYVUX010000216.1:3621-5934 GCA_964455075.1 uncultured Desulfobacteraceae bacterium
TCTCGGCCTCCTTGCCGACGCGGAAGCCGGGTTGATCCACGAAATTGACGATGGGCAGGTGAAAGGTGTCGCACATGTCCACGAATCGCTGAAATTTCTCGGCCACGTCCCAGCCGAACGAGCCGGCCCAGAAACGGGGATCGTTGGCCAGCACGCCCACCGGATACCCGTCCAATCGAGCCAGGGCCGTGATCTGAGCCGGCGCCCCGTGGCGGCCGATCTCGAAAATCGAATCCCGGTCGAAGACGAGCTCGAGAATTCGTCGCATGTCGTAGGGCTTTTTGGGATTCCGGGGAATGGCGGACAAGAGCTCTTCTTCCCGCCGTTCCGGCGCATCGCCTTGGTCCTCTTTTCTCTCCGGCATCTCCCACACATTGAGGGGGAGGTACGCCAGGAAGCGCCTGACCTGGTCAAAGGCGTCTTCCTCGCTCTCCGCCTCGTTGTCCGCCACCCCGCTGACCCGGGTATGCACCCGGTACCCGCCCATTTCCTCCTTGCTCGATTCCTGGTTGAAGGCCCACTTGGCCAGGGCCGGACCCCCGACAAAGACCTGGGAGGACTCCTTCACCATCACGGAGAAGTGGGAGGACACCATCAGTAGCCCCCCCGAGCCTGCCGTCGGCCCCAGGGCCACGGACACGACCGGGACCATGGACATGAGGTTGACCAGGTCCTTCATGGCAAAGTCGGGGAGCGTGGGAAATTTTACATACCCGTGCCTCAGGATCTCCTTGATGGTGCCGCCGGCCCCGTCCAGCAACCGAACGGCCGGAAGCCTCAACTCGCGGGCCATTTTCAGGACATAGGCCAGCTTTGCCTTGTACAGGTCGCCTACGGAAGCGCCCCGGATGGTGAAATCATCGGCGAGCAAGGTGACAGGTTTGTCCAGAATTTTCCCCGTTCCGATCAGGATGGGACAGAGGGTGATGCCGACCAGTTCGTCGTTCTCGTATCGGGCATCCCCTGCCAGCACGCCCCGCTCCTGAAAGGAGCCGGGCTCCAGCAGGGCGTCGATGCGCTCCCGGGCGGTCTGCTTTCCCAGCTCATGCTGCCTTTGAACGTTCTCCTCGCCGCCCATCCGGTAGGCCCGTTCTTTTCGTCTGCGCAGTTCCTCTACGGCATCCTTCCAGGTCATCGCTCGCGCCTTCCTGTCGTGATTCAGCTCGAGAGTGTTTTATTCACCATCCACTTCTTCAAGCATTTCTTCTTTTCTCTTTCAACCGGCGGCCTTTAATATCGAGCGCGATCTCAGGGCTTCGATCTTGTGTTGGTACGACGTCTCGATGTGACGCCTCAGGATTTCTCTGGCCTTTTGATAGGCGCTGTTTTTGATGCATTCGATGATCACCCGATGGTCCTTGTCCTCATCCTTCGCGCTCCGCGTTTCGGCAAGGTGGAGGAATTGATAACGGGCAAGGCTTGACGACGCATTCCTGTAGAATGCGATGATGGCCGGGTTTTCCAGCGTCTCGGCAAGCCTTCCATGAAAGCTGGCCAGCATCTTTCGGTGGACGTCCAGGTCTCTCCAGTCGTCGTCCCCCATGGAGAGGTCGGAAACATGGCATTTCTGAACAGCGGCTTCCATTTTGGGAACTTCCGTGATGCCTTTCTCCTCAATCTGCTCGAGCGCGTACATCTCCACCATGGTTGCGACCTGGTAGATCATTTGAAGATTTTCTTCGCTCATCTCCGTTACGTAGGTTCCCCTCCTGGGCACACGCTTGACCAGGTCTTCCCCCTCCAGGATCAAGAGGGTTTCCCTCAGGGGGGATCGGCTGACATTGAGCATCTCGCACAACTCGGCCTCGTTCAATCGTTGCCCGGGCGCCAGCCGGCCCGTAATGATCTGCGTTCTGATCGCATCGGTGACCGAGTCTCTGAGTCCTTTGATTTTCATGTCCATCGCCTCAATATTTTTTCGAGTATATGCTATATAAAATCGATTGTATACAAAATGCAAAGACGGGTGTCAATCGTTTTTTATCACGGCTGGATGTCTTTCGTATGGACGATGCTCAGGAAGGCGAAACGGTGGGCGTGGCATACAACCCGCTGTCTTTCCAGCAGGTTGCATGCCGATGAAAGGCGCTTTCAAAGGGGAGCTAGAACTGGGTCGGCCAGTTGGCCAGGTATCGCTTGCTCAAGCCCCAGTCTTTTGAATCCTTAATGATATCCAGGACACGGATCAGGTATCCCCTGGTTTCTCGGGGATCGATGATATCCTGGACATAGTAGGCCCCGGCCGCGGGATAGGGGGAGAGGTCTCCGATCATGGCTTCCACCCTTTTCGCCCGCTCCTCTTCTTCGAGGACC
>CAYVUX010000216.1:5944-6340 GCA_964455075.1 uncultured Desulfobacteraceae bacterium
GATTGCCGTACACGACATCCGCGGCAATGAGAGGATCCATGAACCCGATTTCCGCGCTGGGCCATGCCGCCAGAAAGTCGGGACCTCCGCCCATGCCGCACATGTTCACGGTGCCCTGGCCGTAGGTCTTGCGAATGATGATGGAGATCTTGGGAACCGTGACCTGAAAGAGGCACTGAAGGGCGTTCACCACCTTGGCCCCGACCTTCTTGAGCTCTCCGTCTTTCCCCACCATGTGGCCGGGCGTGTCGTGCAGAAAGACCAGGGGGATGTGGTAGGAGTCGCAAAGGCACAGAAAGCCCATCAACTTGTTCAATGCATCCGTGTCCGTGGCCCCGAGGTTGACCATGGGGTTGTTGGCCACGATGCCCACGACCCGCCCGTTGATCCTGGCCA
>CAYVUX010000217.1:0-3167 GCA_964455075.1 uncultured Desulfobacteraceae bacterium
GAGACATTCTTCTTGAACCTGTTTTACGGATCCTCCGTAAGTACCATGCTCCCCGTCCAGGAGTTGTTCGGGGGCGTGCTGACCTTGATCCGTCCGCTCTATCTGGTGGATGAAGATCTGTTGAGGCGGTACGCGCGTCTCATGGAGTGGCCGGATATCCGGTTGGGCTGTCCAACCTCCCGTTCGTCGAAGCGTACGGAGATCAGGGACATGCTTCAGCGGTTCTACCGGTCCAACCGAAAGATCAAGGGAAATATCTTCCACGCCCTTCAGAATGTCAGACCCGAATACCTGCCGTGAGAAGGGGGGCGGCCGAGGTGCGTATCCGCATGGTATGGACCTGCTCTCATCGATAAGTGCCCGGGTTCACTCGGAAAAAACTCGACCTTCGTGAAGAAGAAATGAGATTGCCGGGGCCCGTGGAGGGAAGACCCCGAGGCTCAAACAAGCTTGTTCACGTCCGAAGCGGATAATTCCTTGCGGTTTATGACCGAGTACTTGTAGCTGTATTCCTTGTCACTTCGTTCGCATTTGATGAGCTGCAGTTTGTCTGATTCCATGTTGAACGGGTGGTCCAACGAGTCAAGCCACTCCGTAATGCGTCTGCTGACCTCAGTGATCCGTTTCACGAGAGACATGTTTCTGGGCAGCGCGATGGTTGTGGACTCGGGTATTTTGCTCACGCTTGCTCTCCTTTCCCCCTCGGGTGTCGCCTTCCAAAACGCAGCTGCCTTTTTATCCCATTTCCTGAAAAAAATCACCACAAAAAGAACAGGTTTGCAAGGAAGAAAAACAGCGGTCTTCGGAACCATTCAGGAGAGGCCGGATGGGGTGAACACAAGCGTTTTGAAGATTCTTGCGAAATGGCCTATAATTAGAACAGATTCGGGCCGAGGAGTTGATGTCCGATTCAAAGCGCTCACAGGATACGGAGGGAGAACGGGTGAAGAAAGGCAGTATGAATCGCAGGTCCTTTATGAAAACTTCTGCTAAGTGCTTGGCCTTGGCGACGATCGGAGTCGGTGTGCCGGGGCTGAGGCAAAGCGCATGGGGTGAACCCGGGAGACCGGACATCGTGATTTCAAAGGGCTCTCCTGCTTCGGCAACGAGGAAGGCCGTTGAGGCGTTGGGAGGCATGGCACGGTATGTGGAAAAGGGCGGCAAGGTAGTGGTCAAACCGAACATGAGTTTCCCCAATCCCCCGGACCGGGCGACTACGACGCACCCGGAGGTGGTGGGAGAACTGGTGAAAATGTGCTTGGAGCAGGGGGCCGCCTCGGTTCTGGTCCTGGACAATCCCTTGAGAAAATCAGAGCTTTGTATTGAACGATCCGGGTTGCGGAAGGCATGTGAAGGGCTTCCCGGTTCGTCTGCTCGCGGTGTAACTGATGCCCGCTTTTTCCGGGAGGTCAAGGTGCCGCAAGGACACGCACTGACTTCCACGGAAATCATGGAACAGGTCCTGGAAGCCGACACGCTTATCGCAGTACCCGTGGCCAAATCCCACGGGTCTACGGGAGTGAGCCTGGCCATGAAAGGAATGATGGGGCTGGTGCATAACCGCAGCAAATTTCATTTTCCTCTGGATCTCGACACGGCGATAGTGGACCTCTGCACGATTCTCAAACCCCGCCTTACCGTCATTGATGCGTCCAGGATTTTGTCCGAAGGCGGTCCCGGCGGCCCGGGCAAGGTGATTGTCGCGAATATGATCATCGCTTCGGAGGACCTGGTCGCGGCCGACGCCATGGCCGTGGAGACGGGCACCTGGTATGGTCGAAAAATCAGCGCCCAACAGGTAAGGCACATAAAGATGGCCCACGACAGGGGCCTCGGGAACCTGGACGTTGCCGGGCAGGCGGTCGAAGAGGTCTCCGCCGGATGAGGTTCCAGAGACTCGTTCAAGCCGCCCTCCTGAGCCTGTTTCTCGTGCTTCTGGGATTGGCCGCGTACCCACTTCCTCCCTGGCCGGAGGTTGATCTTTTCCTGCGGCTCGATCCGCTTATTTCGGTAGGCACCATGCTTGCGGCGAGGGATCCCGTCCCGGGGGTGGCGTGGGGTCTGGTCTTTCTGGGGGCGGCCCTGATTCTCGGGCGCATATTCTGTGGCTACGTGTGCCCTATGGGAGTCACGCTGGACCTTGTTCAGGGACTCGAGCTGGGGCCGCGTCACAGCAATACGGGCGCCGAGCGCCGTCACAGGAGTTGGAAGGTTCTGTTCCTCGCTTTTCTTCTGGGCGCATCACTGGTGGGTATCGCCTCTGTGTTTATCGGATCCCCGCTGTCTCTGATCACCCGGTTCTATTCCTTTGTTGTATGGCCGTTGGCATTGATGCTTTCGAACCTCCTTTTGGACCTGGTGCGGCCCCTCCTCCCTCATCTCGGGCTGGGAGCCTTGTCCCACGCGCACATGGACGTGCCGAGATTCGATACGCATCTTTTCGTGGCGGCCCTCTTCGCCGCGGTTTTCGCACTGGAAAGGGTAAAGCCGCGGTTCTGGTGCCGGTATGTTTGTCCGTCGGGAGCGCTCCAGGGGCTCTTTTCCCGCAGGCCGCTTTTTCGGCGGACAGTCTTCGAGAGCTGCACCCTGTGTGGTAAATGTTTCCGGCACTGTCCTACGGGTGCTATCGGGGAGGACTTCAAGACCACCACCCATGCAGAGTGCGTCGTATGTTTGAAGTGCCGGGAAATTTGTCCGGTGGAGGCCATCCATTTCAGGGCGCGGGTCGGTTCCAAAGAAGACGATTCGGGTGTCGATCTTCCCAGGCGCAAAGTGGTAGCTGCTGCGCTCGGCGGCGCGGCCGCAGCCGCCCTCACCATGACCCAGATCCGATATCTCGGAGGGGCCACTGAACCGAAGGGGGTGCGGGCGTCGTCGCTCATTCGTCCCCCCGGGGCGCGGACCGAAGGGGATTTCCAGAGCCGGTGCCTCCGGTGCGGGGAGTGCGTCAAGGCGTGTCTGACCAATACGCTTCAGCCCGTGTGGTTCGAGGCGGGTCTCTCCGGGATCTGGACGCCGAGAATGACTCCCAGGCTGGCCGGTTGTGAACAGAACTGCAACGTGTGCGGGCAGATTTGTCCGACCGGGGCCATCCGACCTCTGCCGCTTGCGGAAAAGATGTTCGCCAAGGTGGGAACGGCAAGGATCATCCGGTCCCTTTGCATTGC
>CAYVUX010000217.1:3177-6018 GCA_964455075.1 uncultured Desulfobacteraceae bacterium
GACCGGCGCTGCCTCATCTGCGACGAGATCTGCCCGTACAATGCGATATCCTCTCGGTTTGAACCCGGGCACCCGGTGACCGTGCCTTTTATTGATGAACAGAGATGCAACGGCTGCGGGTATTGCGAGAACAAATGCCCTGTTCCAGGGGAGGCCGCGGTAGTGGTAGATCCATTGGGCGAGTTTCGAATGGACGAGGGGTCCTACCGGGAGCGGGCCAAGGAATTGGGTCTGTTGCTTCATGGCAAGGAGACGGTGAAGGAGGACACCATGATGGGGCATCCCGCCCGAGACGCCGGGCCGATCCAGGGAGAAGCGCCTCCGCGCCTGCCGCCGGGATTTATCCCGAAAAATCCGCCGTAGCACCGGCCACCTGTTCGAGGGCGGAGGGTCACCGGGCAGGCAAGGGCAGGGCGCGCATTGCCATTGACATGGCGAGGGGCTTTTTCTACCTTGATGAGGGAAAACCCCAATGGGGAGATACGATCGGTGCGGGGGGTAGTCGGTCTACGGCGGGAGCTGGAGGATTCCCCTTTTATGCGTTGGACCGGTTCGGGAGGGAAAGGACCTTCCGGAGGAGAATGATCATGTTGCAGGATGTGAAAAAAGGCCTGGTGGCGGGACTGGGCGCTGTGGTGCTCGGCCGGGACAAGATCGAAGAGATCACCCGCAAACTGGTTTCCGAGGCCCGGCTCAGCCCGGAAGAGGCTAGTCGCCTTTCCGATGAACTGGTCGAGGCCGGAGAAGATCAGTGGAAGGAGATGGAGGAGCGGATCCGGGAGGCGCTTCGAAAGGGCAGAGACGGCCTGGACATTGCAGGCAAGGCGGAATTGGAGCGCCTTCGCGAGGCCGTGGAGGATCTGGAGCAAAGGATTCGCCTCGTCGAGAAATCCCGCAGCGAACCGGAGGCATAGGCTTTTGGATATTCGAACCCTGGCCACCGTGGGCCGTTTCAAGGAAATTGTGGTTACCCTGTTCAACTACGGGTTTGACGATCTGGTGGATCGCCTCGAACTCCCGGGCGCGGGAGTTTTGAAGCGTCTCCGCAAGACAAAGCCTTCCTTGAGCACATACGAGCGCATTCGGCTCACCCTGGAAGAGCTGGGCCCGACCTTCATCAAGTTCGGCCAGATCATGAGCCAGCGGCCGGATCTGCTGCCGAAGGCTCTGATCTTTGAACTCAGAAAACTTCAGGATGAAGTCCCGCCGGAGTCGTTCGAGAAGATCCGATCGGTGGTGGAGGACTCTGTCAAGGCGCCCCTCGAATCCGTGTTTTCCGACTTTGAAGAGGAACCCGTGGCAGCCGCCAGCCTCTCCCAGGTCCACAGGGCCGTACTTCGAAAAACGGGCGAGACGGTCGCGGTCAAGGTGCAGCGTTCGGGCATCGAACCCAAGATCAAAAAGGACTTGGACATCCTGGCCGCCATTGTCAAGCGTCTTCACGAACGCATCGAGGAAGTGGCCGTCTATGACCTTCCCAGCCTGGTTCAGGTAACCAGCCGGACCCTGATGCGCGAATTGGATTTCACGAGGGAGGCGCAATACATGCGCATCGCTCGATCAATGCTTTCCGAGGATACCGCCGTTCACGTTCCTGAGGTGTACGGGGATGCCACCACACGGAAGATGCTGGTGATGGAGTTCGTGGAGGGGGACAGGCTTCGCGACCTGGACCCAAAGACCCTTGCCGAACCCGAACGCCTGGCCAAGGAGGGGCTCCGGGTGACGATCAAAGAGGTTC
Source organism: uncultured Desulfobacteraceae bacterium (assembly GCA_964455075.1). GTDB lineage: Bacteria > Desulfobacterota > DSM-4660 > Desulfatiglandales > Desulfatiglandaceae > CAYVUX01. Next base: position 4,919 of record CAYVUX010000217.1, read on the forward strand.
TGGAATACGGGTTCTTTCATGCGGACCCGCACCCGGGCAATCTCATCATCCGACATGACGGGGTGTTGTGTATCCTGGACTGGGGCATGGTCGGGAGGCTTACGGATGGGGATCGTTACGAGTTGATCGAGTTGATTTCGGCTGTCATCGAACGGGACAGCAAACGGCTGGTGGATGCGCTTCTCTTGATAACCCAGGCGCAGAGCGGGGTGAACCGGAGGGCGCTGGAGAGGGAGCTGCTGGATATCCTGGATGCCTATGCCGCCGTGCCCATCGGGGAAATCAACATGGGGAGCGCCCTCCTGGATATCACTGCCGTGCTGCGGGAGTTTTGGATTCGCGTGCCTTCGGACCTGGCGGTGATGATCAAGGCGCTTGTCACATCCGAGGGAACGGCGAGACAGATCTACCCGGATCTCGACGTGTTCTCGGAGGCCGAAGAACAGGTCAAGCTTCTGGCTACAAAGCGATTCAGGCCCAAGGCCATGTGGCGGGGTATTCGAAATCTCTTTTTCCATCTCGTCTCGCTCCGTGAGAACCTCCCCGCGCGCATGGCCAGCATCGTGGAGAAGGTGGAGCGCGGCGATCTGAGCATTCGGTTCGAACACGAGAACCTGGGCGGGCTCCGCCGTACCATGGAGAACGTATCCAACCGGTTGACATTCGGGGTTATTATCGGCGCCATGATTATCGGATCTTCCATGATCATTACGACCGGCGTGGAACCTCTCCTCTTCGGGCTGCCTGCGCTCGGGCTGATCGGATACCTGATTTCGGGCGTGCTCGGACTCTGGCTCATCTTCAACATCATCCGAACACGTCGATATTAGGCGCCTTGGATCTTCCTCCCACTCTTCCGCCGAGAGCCACTTCCCCAGATAGTGCGGGTTTTCGGACGACTTTCTGGAATGGGTCCGGAAGTCAGGGTCCGCCCGGCCTGACCCTTCAACGATCCGATATTTCCCCTTCAATTGCGCCTGCAAATGCGATAGAGTATCAGGAGCCTGTTAGGGTCAGACTCGGCGGCCGGGTGTTGCCCGGCTCATGAGAATCGATTTTTGGAGTGAAGAAAGACATGCCGGACAATTACTATGACATCC
>CAYVUX010000217.1:6028-6317 GCA_964455075.1 uncultured Desulfobacteraceae bacterium
CAGTACCGTCTCGGCACCCTCTATGAGCGCGGGCTCGGCGTCAAAAAGGATGTCACCCAGGACCAGATCAAGAAAGCATATCGCAAGCTGGCTCGGAAATGGCATCCGGACATCAACCCGGGGAATACCGAAGCGGAACAGAAGTTTAAAGACATTTCCAGTGCCTACCAGGTTCTCGGAAACGAAGAAAAAAGAAAGCTCTACGACGAGTTCGGAGAGGAAGGGCTTCAGGCGGGGTTTGACCCGGATAAGGCCAGGCAGTACAGGCAATGGGACAGCGGGTTCAAAC
>CAYVUX010000218.1:0-5757 GCA_964455075.1 uncultured Desulfobacteraceae bacterium
GGCTCCCGGCTTGCCGGGAGAACGCGGAGGGGGCCGGTGTCCCCCGCGGGTAAGTTCCAGAAAATACCAGCCCGTGAGACTCGGAACAAAGAAAAAGGCCCCGCGTCCCGAAGGGGCGGAAACCAGCAACGGCTGGCGGAGCTACCGTCCATCCACGGGCGAAGGATCGAGGAAAACCACGGTCGAGATGCCAGCCCGTTCCGATCCCGATGAAATGCTATCCCTCTTCCCATCGTTTGACAAGATAGGGCTTCGCCATCTCAAAGGTCATGCAGTCTTCCTCGATCGCCTCCTCGGCTTGCTTGATGGTCATTTTCTTGGTTTTCTTCACAAAGGAAAGGGTCCTTCCGAAGTAAAGGGGAATCAGAGAATCCATCATGTGGTCCCTCTCCGCCACCTCGTCCCGGTAAGCGACGGCGGTATCGAACAACACCCTCGCCCAGAGGTCGGTGGGGAAATTGAACTCCCGTTCCTTCATCCCCCTGATTTCCAGGAGCTTTTCATAGACGCCTTTCGTAAAGATTGTCTGCCACACGTCTTCGTAATCACTGAAACCCCCGTAGAACTTCGCAAGCAGATTGTCCTTGTCCACCTCCACCTTGGGGGGCATCTCCACATCCCCAAGGCCGAACCCGTATATGGCTGTCGGGCGGCTGTATTTTACACTCTTCCATTGACCATCGAAGTGCCTCATCATGGAGAAAATGGTGCCCACGACTTGCCTGAACATGGGACCCAGGTGCGTCCCGGGGTCTTTGGTTCGGTGGATTTTAGGGCGCCCCATGAACGACTGGCAGATTTTCCCCTTCTGATTGATGGCCAGCGTGGTCATCCAGATGTCGATGCCGAAATGGGCCACGGCCTCGTCCCAAAACTCACTTTGTATGTATGCTCGAGCCAGCCGGCCGCTGAATCCGAAATCTCCCCCGATAGGCTGGCGGACCCTCCTTCCGTATAGTGCTCTGGTCATGGGATACGCAATCCCGTTCGTGATGGTGCCGTCGTACTTGTGCCTCACATAAAGCGGAGCCGCATAGCTGAACCCCTCAAAAAGGGGGTTCCCCAGATGGCTGATCCACTCCGGAGTAATGCTCTTCAAGTCCGCGTCAACCACGACCACGGCTTTCGCTTTGAGTTCGACCGCTTTCTTGAAGAGATTCCTAAAATTGTTGCCCTTGCCCTTCACCCCGGGGGGAGTGGACATGTACATCTTCGGGGTCTCGGTTGGCGTATCCATAAATACTTGTCCGGTATTGTCCGGTGAATTGTTGTCGCAGTTGATGATAACAGCGGATTTGTCCGGAAAGTACTTCCGCAGTCCCTGGTCGGCCTGCATGGCCGGATACACGATGGAATCCGCTTCCTTATAGGAAGGGATGCATACAATCAGGTCAACCTGTTTTACGTTGTCCGGATTGAGTTCGGCTTCAAAGCCTTCGGACATTGTCCTGCCTCCTCTCGTCAGACTTCAGAATATCCAGCACGGCTGCATTCCAGCCCTTGGGTCCTTTCTCCTTGGTAACAATCAACCTGGGAACCCGCTTCTTAAGCTCCGGGAATTCTCGCTTGGAACGTACAAGTACCGGGTAATCGGCACGCTCCAGCATGGAAAAATCGTTCGGGCTGTCGCCCAGTGCAATGGACATCACGCCACCTCGCAGAGAGCGGGAAAAGACCGAGAGGAGCTTGTCCATGGCCATGCCCTTGTCGTGTTTTCCTTGCAGGTGAAAAAACCGACCTCCCTGGGTGATCGAAAGCCCTCTGCGTTCGGCCGCCTCACGGAGCGCGACACTATCCACAGGCTCCGGCATCTCCACAACAAAGGGCTCCTCGTGTTCTCGACGGGCAGCCAGCCGGGCGCTCTCTTTGTCAAGGCCGGTGCGCCGCGATATCTCGTCAATACTCATTTCGGAGAATCCTTTGATATCCCATCCCAACTCTTCCCGAATTTCTTGAAGAACCTGCACCACCCTATCATACGGGATTCCAAGGGGCCACTTCCACAGGCCTCTGTCTTTGAATGAATCCGGGGGAATTTCCCATCCCGCCCTGTCAGGGAAAAAAACGGCCCCCCCGTTTTCAACAACGAAGGGAGCAGAGACGCCGATCCTGCGTCTGAGCGTCTCCATCTCTTCCCGGCTCTTGCTTGAGACCAGAATCACAGGGATGTTCCTTCTCCTGCAGCAACGGATAGCCGGGAGGGCGTCCTCCCACCCGTAGGTGCTCTCGTCCAAGAGTGTTCCGTCCAAATCCGTGAAAATCACCCAGAAGTCCGGGGAGTTCACCAGCCTGCCGCCTCCGCTTTCCGGAATCAGCCCCTTTCCGTTTTCAGGAAAACCGCCTTTTCTCGCTTTCCACCACGTCAATCAAATCGTAGAAAATACGGGGAAGCTTATTGGACACCCTTTCCCAGGAAACGGTCTGGGGCATTTGAAACACTTTTTCCTTACTCTTTGCTTCGGCCTTGAAAATCGCATCCACAAGCCCTTGTTCAATAAACGGCTTGAACTCTTCGTAAGAATGGATAAACCGCAGAAGCCGCTCGGTCATTCTGTGCGGTACGGTCAAGAGCTCCCCGGCATACACGATGCTCTTGTGAAAGACTTCCTTCACGAGGGATTCTTCTCCATCCCGGTCATAATCAATATTGCTGAAGCTGGCGTCATCCGAGTACTTCCTGATTTGATCCTCCGCCACCGCCTGGTACGTCACTGCCAGGTCTCGAAAAAAGGTCTCGGAAATCTCCAGCCCCTCTTCAATCACGAGGGAGTGCATGAGCGTGGTCACGATATCAATAGCCATACGATTGAGGCCCTTCTCCGCATCCTCTTTTGAAACCTCCTGGTGCTTGTGGTCGAAAGGTTCGTCGGAAAACATCACCTGAGAAACCGAACTGGCCTTTCTATAAACCTCGACCAGCGTGAAAACCTCGACCCCCCAGTTCGTGGCAAACCGCATCCGCTTGAGCAGATCCGAATGAAAAGCCACCTCTCCGGAGAGTTGGTAATTAAAGGCCAAGAGAAACTCGATGAGATGAAGCATCTTCTCTTCTTTGGTCTCGGTGAACTTTCGCTTCAGCGCCAGAAGGAGCGGATCGAGCAGAAGGCGTTTTACGCGGCCGTAAATGCGGCCTTGCGCGATGCGGGAATAGAACGCCTTGGAGAAATCGTAATTCTTGACCACCACCGGATAAAAAAGCCGGTCAAGCTGTACCCTTCTGAATGTCCGAATGTCCGCGTCAATCAACCCGACGGATTCAGCCCCCAGGGCGATGGCGATGCCGAAACTCAGGAACATATTCTTTCCCTTCCCCGGTTCGTCAATCCGAAAGCCGGCATCGTTGAGCCGCGCATAGATATCGGTGAAGCCCGGCCCGTCATTCCATTGAATGAGATAATGAGAAATGCCGAAGGCCTTGAGGAGATCCCGCAAGACCAGGGCTTCCTCTTCGGTGGCCCTGTCCAGGCCGAAGATAATGTTGGAGAGGTACGTGCAGTTCTTCAGTTGGCCGAGAATGTTTCGGAAAACCGGCAGGTTGGCAGGATCCGTGTACTCGCTCGCCAAGAGCGGTATGATCAGCACGGTCTTCTTCCACTTGGAGTGAAGCCTGAGCTCGGATCTCAGGTGTCTCCTGTCCTTTTGAAGGATGTGAAACGTGGTAACCTGTCCGCTATTCTGTGAGAAATCCGTAATGGCTGCTCTCCTTACGTATCCATGGCAATCGGCAAAACGCGCCCGCAAGAATATCGCAGCCCGCGGAAGCGGTCCGGGAAGCGAGCGGGCGATAACCTTTTGATCGATCTTTCCAGCAGATGGTTGGAGCCATGAAGATTCTGAAATAGACAAATTTGGTGCGTTTGTCAATCTCCCGCCATTATCCCACGGCGAGAATCGTCCTCCGGTATCCCGGCAATTTGAACCCGGAGATCCCAAGGGGCCGGCTTGCAGGTCCTTGCCGTCCCCCCCTTTTCCCTTGAAGCCGACCAAGGGACCTGCTAGTCTCGAAAAGGCGGAATGCGAAGGCTTTCCGGTACCTCCAGAGGGTGGTAAACGTCTATGTCGGATTTGCTGAAGACTTGTCATCAGCTTATGGAACGTCACCAAGTGCCGGCACACATTCGACGGCACTCTGTCCTGGTCGCCAAGGTGGCCTATTGTATCGGAACCGCACTTTGTGACAAAGCCGGCCTGGCCCTCTCCCTTGAGACTGTCGTCGGCGGGGCGTTGTTGCACGATATCGGAAAACATCAAGCTCTCGAAAACGGGGAGGGCCACGCGGAGCTGGGCAGACAAATCTGCGAGAAGAGCCGCCTCAACGGAATTGCAGAAGTGGTGGCGCAACATGTCAGTCTCAGAGCTTTCGATCCTCTCGCATTGCCGTCTGAAAAAGAAATCGTCTATTACGCAGACAAGCGGGTGAACCACGATGCCGTTGTTTCCTTGTGGGAACGAAGGGCCTACATTTTGGAGCGATACTCAAGGAACAGCAAAACGATAAGGGGACGGATCAAGCGCAACTTTGACATCTGCAAACAGGTGGAGGCCAAGCTCTTCCGCTCACTGCCCTTCGGCCCGGATGAGATCACGCAGCGGATCGAAGAACAGGCCATCGGCTTCGAGGCTCTCCGTCGAACAGAGTTCCCGGAATCATCGAATGATAAGCATTGAAACACCCGTGTCCAGGAGAGAAGAAAATGATTCAGAGGACCGCCCTATTCCTACTCGCCATTTTCCTGTTTTCGGGTTGTGGTGGGAATGACCTCAAGATTGCCATCACCTACCAAGAAATCGACGGCCTGAAAGTCGAGGATCCGATTTTCTACAAAGAAAAGCCCATCGGACAGGTGTCCGCCCTTGATTCTGCCTCGGGAGGCGATTATCGCGTCGAGGCCGTGGTCCATGCCGAATTCCGGGACTCCGTAACCGAATATTCGGTATTCCAAATCACGGAACATCCAGAGAAAATGGGGGGAAAGGCCATCCGGATGACCCTGACCCAGAAAGGAGGCGAGCCCCTGAAGGAGGGCGCTGTGGTCAAAGGGACCTCCGCGAGCTCCAATTGGTTGGAACAAACGGAGAAAGGCCTGGAACAGGGCCTCGATGAACTCCGCAAACAGTACGAAAGCTTTTCAGAGCAACTGAAGAAAGTTCCCGAAAGCGACGAGTTTCAAAATCTCCGCGATGAACTCAAACGTCTTGGGAAGGAACTCAAGCAATCCGGCGACGAGGCCAGAGAGAAAATCGAAAAGGAGGTGCTCCCGAAACTCAAGGAGAAGTTGGAAGAGCTGAGGGAGAAACTGGAAGAGTTCAAAGGCAAAGAGGAGAAACGAGGGGTGGAGGTATAGGGATCACCCATGAGCATTCGTTTGATCGCGAAAGAACTCTATCGCCTCAAAAAAGAGGTGGAATCGCTTGAACGCCGGTTGGAGACGGCGTCTAAGCAAGAGGAGGAATCCCTGAAGGACCTCCTCAGAAAGACGAAAGCCGACCGAGACCGGATGCAGAAGGCCCTTGACGGCAGCAAAGAGTCTCCTCGCGAGAGGAGACCCAGGTAGGAGGCTTCCTGCCCGGGAAGCAGCTTCGGAACAAAGAAAAGATCTTCCGTCCCAAGGGGAGGAGACCACTACCGGCTATACAAGATGCCGTCCATGTGCGGAGGTGGGACATCACGGGAGGAATCGGTCGAGATACCAACCCCATTGTGTCGGATCGGAAAGGGCCTTTCGACGAAGCCGCCCTTCATCCCTCCCGTGGTTT
>CAYVUX010000218.1:5767-6313 GCA_964455075.1 uncultured Desulfobacteraceae bacterium
CCACGAGCCCCAAAGCTCGTCGGGGCTGCCCCCGGCGGGTCGCCCAAGCCTGATGCTCCAACCTCCTTCCGGGTTTGAACGCGGGCCGGCCTCGCTCAAAACCCTTCCCGATCCATGCAACCCGCGGACGGCGTATTGTTGTGTCATGCCACGGCCCGGGTTCACAAAAACTATACCTCAGAGCTTGTAGGGGTCGTCGGGGAAAACAGGATGAAACCTCCGTAGAGCCCCGGAGGGACGCGGGGGCTTTTTCGTGTGACTGGCGGGAGGGCGCCGTATTTTCGGAACGAGACCTCTGAAAAGCGTTGAATTTTGGTCAAGGTCAAGGAAAGCGAGGATTTCACCCGCAGGAATATAGCAAATATTTCGAGGATTGAAATCCGAGCTTGACGCAGAGATTGGGCAAAAGGGAATGGTTTTCAAAGGTCTTGGGACTTATCCGTGGGGCAAGCCGCGGCTCCCGACTTGTCGGGAGAACGCGGAGGGGGCCAGTGTCCCCCGCGGGTAAGTTCCAGAAAATACCAGCCCGTGAGACTCGGAACAAAG
>CAYVUX010000219.1:0-5304 GCA_964455075.1 uncultured Desulfobacteraceae bacterium
TTCAATACGCTGTCGCGCCCGGACTTCAATCAGTCAACAGTTGAGCTTTGACCCCATTTCAACAAGGGCGGTTTTGCAGGGGGTGATCCTTCAGGAAGGAAAGCAGTTCCTCGGCCAGGCGGTCCGGGGCCTCGATGGCGGTCATATGTCCGACTCCTTCAAGGACGACGTGGCGGCAGTTGGGGATGGCGCCGGACATGATCCTGGCCGGCTCGATAAAGAGATCGTCCTTTTCCCCGACCAGGATCAGAACGGGGCAGGTGATGTTTCGGAGTCGCTCCACCTGAAGATCCGGATCCTGGTAAAAGGTCCGCACAAATTTTGCTATCTCCTGACGGTTTCCTATACGGATGATCCTGTGCGCGGTCTCCCACATGGGCTCGTTGTTTTCGGCCTCGGCGATTCCCCTGAAAAAAGGGAAAGGCCTCTTTTTCGCAAACGCGACGATTTCATCCCAGGTCTGGTTTTCAAAGCTGGCGGCGAATTTGTCAAAGAAGGCCTCCCGCTCCTCGCGGCTGCCCGGCATGAGGCAGGTGGCCGAACTGGTGTCGGTCAGCATGAGGCCGGCCAGGCGGTGGCTGTTTTCCATGGCCCACCGGGAGGCCGCAAATCCTCCCGTGGAGTGCGTCAGCAAATGGAACCGCTTAAACCCGAGATGGTCGGCCAGCGCTTCCATATCCCCGGCGATGGTTTCCGCGTCGTACCCGGGGGGTGTTCCGGTTGCCACGCTTTGCCCGTGGCCCCTCATATCCATGGAAACAAACCGGTATTTTTCGGAGAGCCTCGCGGCTATTCCGGTCTCACTCCAGTAGGTCGTGTTTTCTATCAAGCCGTGGACGGCGATGACCGGTTCTCCGGCGCCGGTATTCTCATAATGAATCTCTGCGGTTGGAAGGTTAAGAAAGGCCATATTGGACTCCAATGGAAACCGGGAAAGGGGTCAAACCTGAACTGTTGATAATTTCTCCTGCAGGCTTCATGCAGATCCTACGAGGACGCCAGCCTGCTGTTCACCAACTCCGCCACATCCATGACACGGAGCTTTGACTGCAGTTCTTCCGCTTTCGCGGCATCACGCAGCATTCTCAAGCATCCGGGGCAGGCCACGGCGAGAATGTCGGCTCCGGTTTCCGCTGCCTCCCGGATGCGGGTACGGGCCGGGCTGTCGGAGCCTGTTCCCAGTATGTCCGTGAAGAGATTCCCTCCTCCGCCGCCGCAGCAGAGAGCATTTTTTTCCGTGCGATCCATTTCCTTTATCTGAACGCCGGGCAGGGCGCTCAAAACTTTTCTGGGGGGTTTGTATTCCTCGCAGTGTCTCCCCAGATAGCACGGATCGTGAAACGTGACCACCACGGACCCTTGGGAGCGATCGAAGTCGGCCTTTCTTATCGGTCGAGCCAACGCATGGGTGTAGTGGAAAACGTCGAAATTTCCACCGAGCTTCGGATATTCCATTTTGACCGCATAATATGCGTGCGGAGAAAGGGTGATAATCTTTCTCACGTTTAGGTTGTGGAACTGCTGAATATTCTCCCCGGCGATCTTTTCAAACAGGCCTTTCTCTCCCATGGCCCGAACGTCATTGCCGTCACATCGCTCTTCCGAACCCAGTATGCCAAAGGAAACTCCCAGGCTATTCAGCAACTCGGCCACGGAGCGGGCCATCTTCCGCCCTACCTCGTCGTAGGAACCCACACAACCCACATAGAAGAGGAACTCCTGGTCCGAATAGGGCTCGCAACCGAGGCCATCAGCCCATGCGCCGCGGTCGGCCTCGGGAAGCTTGTACGGATTGCCGTACATGGAGATGCTCTTGAAATAGTCCCTCGCCGCAGGAGGAATCATCCCGTGCTCCACCAGCTCTTCGCGGCCGGCGATGATGGCGTGCAGGATATCGTCCTTAAACTTGGGAAACACACAGTGCTCAACACAGTTGGCGCAGGTGGCGCATGAATACATGATGTCGGCTAAGCGCGGGCTCGTCCGAATATCCCCGTCAAGCCAGGCCCGCAGGAGCCACATGCGGCCCCCCGGCGCATAGGTTTCGAACCGAGAGGCGAGGTATGACGGGCAGTTGAGATCGGAATAATTTCCGGGCAATTTGCAGTACCCGCAACGAAAGCATCGGTGGAGGATGTCCGCGTATTCCATTAATTCGCCTCCCAGTTGCCGGGGTTCATGATGTGTTTGGGATCGAGATTATCCCTGACCCGATTCATCAAATCGAACGTGTTGGGGTCCATCCTCCTGATGATCTCTTTTTGAGCCGGGGCTTCCGCCTTCCATGGAATGCCGCCCATATCGAGCGCCACACGATTGGTTTCCTCCAGAGCAACATGAGCCCTCTTCACATCAGCGGGATCGGCCCTGTTGAAGGGATAGGCGAAATAAAACATCATGCAGTGGCCCATACCGATAACCCGGGCCCCGGTGGAATAGGTGGTTCCGCAGCGCGCTGCAATGTCCAGTCCATGACGATGAGCCTGCGGGAAGAGCTCAATGGGCATAATAATGCCCACGTACTCAAAGCCTCCGCCTTTCCTTACGTCGGCAAACCGGCTCAGCTGCGTTGCTGGCGCTTCCAGAAAACGCTTCTTCATGGGATCCGGCATGGGCATAAATCCTCCCACTTTCTCATCCATATACGTTTTCAAAGGGGCCCGTATGAGGTATTTCTTCCAGTTGAGCTCTTCCTTGGTATCCGCGGCGTAGTTGACATTTACGTGCAGAAACCCCTCAGCCCACACCGGTTTGGGGGTCATCCATGCGGTTACGTCTTCAGCCAGGCCGACACCGGTTATCTTATGCAGGATGTCGGGCACGAGTTCGGGATCTTCCACCACGAAAACCGCCACGTCGTTGAAACGGCGGTTGGGAAAAAGTTTGATGGCAAGCTTTGTCACGACTCCAGTCGTTCCGGACCATCCCAGAAAGAGCCCGGCCAGGTCCGGGAGAGGTGCTCGAGAAAACCAATAGGGAGTGGTTGAGCACGAACCGATCCGAACGATTTCTCCGGTGGGGAGAACCGCTTCCATGCCGTTTAGCTGATCCGAATGGAAGCCGGCAGCGTGAGATAAATGGCCTGAACCGTGAATGAGCACGTTCCCGCCTATCGTGGCAATGGGTGGTGCATCGGGGATGGAGTGTTTGAGAGCCGGGTGGTGTTTTTTCAAATAGGCCTGAAGCACGCCCTGGGATGCGCCGGCTTCCATGATCACGTAGCGGCTGGTTTCATTGACTTCCAGGATGCGATTCATCCTTTTCATATCCAGGACAATCCCGCCCTTGAGCGGCCTTGAAAGCCCGGAGAGAACCAACCCGCCGCCCAGCGGAACAATGGGGATGCGTTCTCGATTGGCGAGAAGCACAATTTTCTGCACCTCTTCGGCGTTCCCGGGGAGCACCACATAATCGGGGTCGCTCGGCTCCATGGTCCCCTGGTCCCTGGAGTAGATGAACTTCTCTTCGGGTTGATCCGATACGTGCCGCTCACCCACAATCTCCACCAGCTCGCTGTATATGTTTTTCATGAGTACACCCCCCACCATTTCTCGCCCAAAGCCGCCCGACATAGATCGCTCATAAGTATGGGCATCATACCGCGTTCTGCTACGCTCCGGCCCATGGTGAAAAGGCAAAACGGGCAATTGAACACACAAGCGTTGGCTCCCGCCGCAACCATGTCGTCGATATTTCGCCGAACAAGATCATCGGCCAGCTCTTCGCGCTGCTGAAGCCTGACGACACCGCCACAGCAGAGAGCGTTTTCACGGTCGTACTCCCGCTCGACCCGTTGTGCCCCCACCCGTTCGAAGATGCCATCCACCCAGTGCTGCGTCTCAGGGATCAATCTGTTTGAGCAGGGCCGCTGGTACGCGACCTTCATCCCGAGCGGTTTGATGCGATCTTTCAGCCGGTCGAGTCTGTTCGTGAGGTACTCGAACAGGTGGATGGATTTGAACGGAACGTCAACGCCGAAGGCGGGAGCCAACTGCGTATAGGTGCCGTAGCATTCGTCGTGATAGCAGATCAGTTCATCCGTACCACTGTCCTTGAGATAGCAATCCCATATGTTCCCGATCATGCGAGGGAGGCGCTCCCGGATGACGGAGTTCTTTCCAAAATGGAGCCACATGATGTTGCAGAAGATGTCGCTTCCGACAATGGTCGAGAGTCCATCGAACATCTCACCTTGTATGCATCCCTCCAGCATAGGGAAATAGCACAGATTGAGCAACGGAGGCTTTGCTTCTTGGGGTGCGATTTTGCCTCTCGGCTCCATCATCTTGATCTGTTGTTTCATAAGAGGGACGGGTACAGGCCATGTTTCCGATTCTTCCTGACGGTCCACGATCAGGTAGAAAGGATGATTGCCATAGGGACAGTACTCTTCGCATGCGTAGCACGTGATGCAGTCTTTCAAAACCTTGGAATCGTCACCGCGAATCAGACGGAGCCTTTCCTGCTTGGCCGCTTTCAGGTCCAAGTCCATGTATCTGCATCTGACCAGGCAATCCACCGTTTCACATTTCTCGCAAACGGCTTTGTCGTATCTCAGCTCGTACAAACGGATCCCTCCTTTTCTGTCTCAACCCGGTAAGTCATCACGTTTGGTGGTATCTGCAAGCCTTCCTGCCGAACGAATAACATGATGTTCAGGCTTTTCCCGGTCTTCCAGGAACATGCCGTAACAGGTTCTGTTGGCGGGCGAGAGAACCGGTTTGCAGCCTCGTCCGGGGTCTACCCGTGCGCTTGTGGGATACAGGCCCCCTTTACGGGGGGCCTGGTGAAAAGCCGATCATAGAATTGTTTGCTGTGCCCTGTTCCGTAAATGGATCCACCAGTATTTCGTGCACATCGAACATTCCTCTGGGGTTTGCCGCTTCCTGGAGTTCGATTATCTCGGTCGAGCCCGGGATGAGCTGGTTTTCAACGTTTTCGATTGGAGTTTGAGCAATCTCGTCTTTTTTCTTATTGCAGGACTCCTTATTCCCGGGAAATTAGTCTTGCTTGAATGGCTTGAACTATAAAAATCAAATGTTTGTGGAAGAAAGTATAAATGATAAGAAGTCACTGTTTGTAAGGGCAAGTATATAAAAACTGCCCTGCTTGTCAATAAAGAATGTGCGGTAGAATAGGGCCGCCCTTGAAGGGGGCACGTGGGAAGCATCACACTTTGGGGTGGTTTGTACGGTCGGTTGGAAGGCTCCAGTCCGGCTATTTGCGATTTTCCACGAGCTTTCCCCGGCGGCTTGCAGGCCGCGGGCCGGCACTATTGCCAGGAGGACGACCCATGTTCCAAAA
>CAYVUX010000219.1:5314-6305 GCA_964455075.1 uncultured Desulfobacteraceae bacterium
AGAATTTTCGTTTTCCCACGGCATGCACCCATGCATCTCGTTTCCATCCACAACGCTCCCTTTTTGTTCGCATGTAAAGGGGGCCCGGGCACTTGGTTCGCGGGCAAGCCCGCTCCTCCAGGAGGTTCAGAAGGATTTCCGCAGGATCCTGCCGATATGGCAGGGAGGGCGTAAAGATGCGACAGGATTCCCGGTTTCTTCCTCAGCCTTCGGGCGGGTCCCCGGTTTCGCAATCCTTTGCCTTCTCCGGGGAAGACTATACCAGTGCGGGTGGTTCGCGGGCAAGCCTGCTTCTACAGGAAATTCAGCAGGAACTCGCCGACGTGCCCGAAAGTGTGGATGTGGAATTGAATTCTTTGCGCATGTCCCCTATGATGGTTTCGTCATGCAGGTATTTCCTTTTGCTCAGGATCGGACCGTCGCCGAAAAGGTGATGGCCCCGTTTCGGAATTTCGCGTCCATCGAGGCCGCAGGCGGCCTTACTCTCGTGGTCTGTGCAGCCCTTGCGCTTGCCTGGGCCAACTCGCCCTGGCAGGAGTTCTACTACTTCCTCTGGGACAAGACCTACCTCTCGGTGGGCATCGCAGGGCACACGCTGTCCCTTTCACTTCACCACTGGATCAACGACGGGCTCATGGCCGTGTTTTTCTTCATGGTGGGCCTCGAGATCAAGCGCGAATTTCTGGTGGGAGAGATATCGACTCTGCGGCAGGCGACACTGCCCGCGGCTGCGGCTGTCGGCGGCATGGTCGTGCCGGCCTCCGTCTATGCGTTGTTCAACCTGGGCGGTCCAGGCGCCCACGGCTGGGGCATTCCCATGGCCACGGACATTGCTTTCGCCCTGGGTGTGCTCATCCTGCTGGGATCCAGGGTTCCGGTCTCGCTCAAGATCTTCCTGACGGCCTTGGCCATTGTGGACGATATCGGCGCAGTGCTCGTGATCGCCCTTTTCTACACCCCGGAAATCGCGCCCGGCTGGCTCTGGGCCGCT
>CAYVUX010000220.1:0-6285 GCA_964455075.1 uncultured Desulfobacteraceae bacterium
GAGACCTATCCTCTCATCCTGACATCCGGGGCGCGTCTTCCGGTCTTTTTTCACTCCGAGCACAGGCAGCCCGGCGGAGGGATGCGCGAGATCAACCCGAGCCCCCTGGTGGAGATTAATCCGATGACGGCCCAAGAACACGGAATAGAGGACGGCGACTGGGTCTGGATCGAGAACCATCACGGGAGATGCAAGCAGAAGGCCAAGCTCACTCCTGCAGTCAGTCCGGGGGTGGTGCATGCGCAGCATTCCTGGTGGTATCCGGAAAAGCCGATGGAAGAGCCGTCGCTGGGGGGAGTGTGGGAATCACTCATCAACCTCCTGCTCCCTTCGGGGCTTTTGGGTCATACCGGGTTCGGGTATCCGTTCAAGGTGAATCTTTGCAGGATATACAAGGAGGGTGAATAGATGCCCCGCTATGCACTGATCATCGATTACGAATACTGCTCTGGCTGTCATGCGTGTGAATTGGCATGCAATCAAGAGTACAAACGGCCGGTGGGGCTCTCCGGAATCAAGGTCTTTGAGTCCATCATGGAGGTGGCCGGAAAATGTCATATTGATTATGTGCCGGTGCGAACCGACCTGTGCACCTTCTGCGCAGGTCGCATCAAGAGGGGGAAAAAGCCGTCCTGCGTCCAGCATTGTTTGGCCGGGTGCCTAACCGTGATCGACAAACAGGGGATGGCGGAATACTTCATAGAGGAGAAGGCGAAAAGGGCTCTGTTCACCTAGACAGCATTTCCCGTTGGTTTCCGTTTCCGGCCGTGAATAAGGTGCCCCGGCTCTTGCAGCCAACCGCCCTATAAACCGGGGAAGCGTATTCCCTCCATTGTGCACGGGAGATGAGAATGAAAAGGCTCCAGGGAAGGATGGCCGTCGTCACCGGCGGGGCAACCGCGATCGGCCGGGCTTTAATCGGCGCCAGGAACCGGAAGACCTACTGGAGGCCTTGGTTCTCCCGGCCTCCGATGACGGGGCATTTGTGACCGGCCGGACCATCGCCGTGGGTGGCGGGCTTGCCCGTCACTGACCCCGTGATCTCCATAGGGAAACCGGCTTTTCCTTATCTGAGCCACGGCTGGAAAAGACGGACGTGTTCACGTCTAATGGAAATGCTGGGTTGCGCCCCGCAATCGAGGCGGCCCAAGGAGACGGGAAGACCACGGGAAGGGTCCGTTCACGCCGTATTCCGGCATATTCCCAGGAATATCAGGGGGTGTTCAAATATGGGCATAAATCCAGAGAGAAAGCTGAGAGTCGCCATTGATGCGGGCGGCACATTTACGGATGGCATCCTTCTGACCCCAGAGGGCGAAACTTACATGGAGAAGGCCGACTCCACGCCGGCAGATCCCAGCATCGGTACCATGAATTGCCTCAGGAAACTAGCCGCCGTGGGTGGCGTGGGGATGGCAGAGCTCCTTGGGCAGACAAAGTCCATCGTCCACGGAACCACCATCGCAACAAATATCGTGGCCCAGTTGAAAGGGCCCAAGATCGGTACCATCACGACCAAAGGTTTCCGGGACCGGCTTACTTTTCAGCAGATCGCAAAGAGCGATAACAAGGAAATCCAGAACGACCTGTTCGATTTCCGTGTGGAAGCGCCAAAACCGCTCACCCGTCGGCACCTTATGACAGAGGTCAGCGAACGGATAGACTATGCGGGCAGAATCGTTGTGCCTCTCAATGAAGACGATGTGCGTCAGCGCGTCGCTTATCTCAAAGAGAAACAGGTGGAGTCGGTGGCCGTACTTCTTCTTTTCTCCCACATGAACCCGGTGCATGAACAGAGAGTGGGTGAAATCGTCAAGCAGGAATGGCCGCAGATTCCCGTCATTCGCTCCTCCGACGTAATCCCAGTGATGGGCGAGGTTGAACGCTGGAGCACGACTTTGTTCAGTGCCTACGTGGGACCCAAGGTTACGTCCTACGTGAGGAGCATTCGGGAAGAACTTAGGAAGGAGGGGTTCACGGGCGAACTCGCATTCGTGCAGAACAACGGTGGTCTCGCGACCCCGGAAATTGTAATGGAGAACCCGTCATCGGTAATGACCTCAGGTCCCGCGGCCGGCCCGGGTCTCGGCCTCTATCTTGGTGCGGAACATGGTACCAAGAATATTGTGACCTTTGATTTAGGCGGCACGAGCTGCGACGTGGGTGTCGTGAGCGACGGAAAAGTGGAGATCCTGCCCCAGCAGTATTTCTGGGGCAAGAAGTTCGCCATGCCTTCGGTGGACATTAACGCGGTTGGCGCCGGAGGCGGAAGCATCGCATGGATCGACGCATCCGGAAAGCTTCAGGTCGGTCCCCATAGCGCCGCCGCCGATCCAGGGCCGGCCTGTTATGATTTGGGTGGAACCGAGCCAACGGTCACCGACGCAGACGTGGTCCTCGGCTACATTGATCCCGACTACTTTCTCGCCGGCGAGAAAAAGATCCAGAAAAGCCTCTCGGAGAAGACCATCAAGGAAAAAATCGCCGATCCGCTGAATTTGAGTACCCCCGAGGCCGCTGCGGCCATCTACGAGGTGATCAATAACAACATGGCGAGCGCCACAGACGTGAGCTTCGCCGCACGCGGTTACGACCCCAGGGACTTCACCCTGTGCGCGGCCGGCGGGGCCGCCCCGAACCACGCTGTGGCGCTCATGGAAGAGCTGGGCATCAGGAGACTTATGGTTCCCAGGGTCGGCCCGATCTTCTGCGCCTTCGGCATGCTCTTCTCCGACCTGAGGCACGACTTCACGCGGCCTTACTTCGTGCAAACGAAGGATGCCGATTACGGGCGGATGAACGAACTCTATGATGAGATGGAAAAAGAGGGTCGCGAGATTCTGCGCAGAGAGGGTGCAAAGGACGAGGACATGGTCATCCACAAGTCCCTCGATATGCGCTACTATGGCCAGTTCCGCGAAAAGTCCGCCACATTGCCGGCAGGCCCTGTAGCGAAAGAGTCCATGGAGGCTGCGAGCCGGCATTTCCATGACATTCATAAGGTGACGCAGGGATACAGCGACCCCGGCTTCCCCACCGAGATCCTCCGGCTTTACTTAACGGCCTCCGCCAAGGTGGAATCTCCCGAAGTTAAACTTATAAAGGTTGGCACGGAAGACCCGTCAGCGGCCGTAAAGGGCAAGCGGAAGGCCTATTTCCGGGAATTGGGAAAATTCGTAGACACCACTGTCTATGACGGTGACAAGTTGAAGGCCAATAACGTGCTGACCGGTCCCTGCATCGTGGAGGACCGGCTCACTACCCTGACCGTGCCGCCGAAAAGGATCATGAAGATTGACAAATACGGGACGTATACGGCGGAGCTTGACAAACGGGTGGTCAGATCCGTCAGGAAGTCGGAAGCGGCGGGGGATCTCGATCCGACAACCTATGCCGTCGTATGGAGCAAGCTGGAGTACCTGACCCAGCAGGTGGGCAGCACACTTCTCTTCGGTGCCCAGTCCTTCGTTACCGCCAATGTCCGCGACCTGGGAGTAACGATCTCCAATATCCGGGGCGACATCGTCACGGCGGCCGCCTTCATCCCCGAGCACACCTTTGTGGCCCAGAGTGCCCTAAAAGGTGTGGTTCGAGAGTTTGGGACCGACTTCAAAAAAGGCGATTTTATCATCGCCAACGATCCGTGGAAAGTGGCCTCGGGACACCTGCCCGACTGCAACTTTGTCAGACCCATTTTCTACGAAGGCGTACACCTTGGATTCCTTCAGTGCAAGACCCATGTGGTTGATATTGGAGGGCACATGCCAAGCGGTTATGCGCCCGGCGCTCATGACATTATCGCAGAGGGCCTCAACTTAAGGCCCCTCAAGTTCTATGATGCCGGAGAACGCGACAACAGCTTGTGGAATCTCTTTCTGGACAACGTGCGCAACCATCGCGCCGTGGAGATGGACGCAAACCTGTGCAACGGGGCCCTGACAGAGGCCGAGCGGCAGATTGAACTGCTTTGCCATAAGTATGGTGTGGAAGTCATCAAGAAATGTTTCGACCAAATAATCAACGCCGGCGAGAAGATGATGCGGGCCGAAATCACCAAGATCAAAGACGGCACCTATTATTACGAAGCCGCAGCCGACTGGGACGGCAAGACGGACGTACCGGTCTGGGTCAGGGCCAGGGTGACCGTCAAGGGCGATGACATGGAGGTGGACCTGACGGAAAGCGATAGTGATGAAAACGTCACCTTCATCAATGTGCCGCGAGGCATGACGGAGTGCTTTGTTTTCACAGGCCTGTTCTACCTTGTGGACCCCCGTGTTCCCAAGAACAGCGGTGCCATGAAGGCCGTCAAGATCATCACAAAACACGGCACCGTATGTGACCCGAGATATCTCAAGACCATAGGTGCCTCCGGTGTGGCTGCAGGCTGCCAGATCGGAGAGGCCGTGATGCTGGCCGTGGGACAATCTGATCCTGATTGCGCCATGGGAGCGTGGACAAAGCATTGCTGTCCCATCAATGTGGGCGTCGAATCAAGGATTATCGACCCCAGAACCGGCATGCCGAAAACCTATTGGACCGAACATTTTGCCGCAGACGGAGGAAGCGGCGCCTTGAAAGGGTATGACGGCTGGCAGGGCATCGCCTTTATCGGCGTTGCCGGCGAGTTCATGAGACCCAATGTCGAGATGTACGAGAGCAATGATCCGGCCTTACAAATGCTGGACTATTGCGTTCTGCAGGACTGGGAAGGCGCCGGCGAATTCAGGGGTGCTCCCGGAACCTATACGAGCACCGTGGTCAATAGTGTGCCGGGTGACCCAACCTGGCTCATGACAGGAAACTCGGACGGCGAATTCCAGCCCCCAAGGGGTGTGGCTGGAGGTGGCGACGCCCCCACCGTCAAGATGTGGATTGAAAACACCCAGGGAGAACGGCGCGTGCTGCGCACCATGGACCAGGCGCCCATATATTCGGGAGAAAAGTTTATCACATACGTCCCCGGCGGAGGCGGCTGGGGTGATCCTTTGGATCGCGAAGTGCAAAGGGTGCTCGACGACGTCATGGATTATTATGTTTCCATTAAAAGGGCCAGAGATGTCTATGGCGTGGTCATAGATCCAGAGACCCTGGAGGTTGATCAAGAGGCCACTGAAAAACTAAGAAAAGAGAAAAAGGCCGCGAAAAGGAAGGAGTAACGCTGGCAGAGGGAAGGGATGGGCGACGGCCGGAAGGAAAATTGCGTTGTCAGAAACCTGCTGGAGAAGAATGCCGAGAGCATGGGAGAACGGGTTTTCTTCCACTGGGGTGATCTGAAGAGAACCTTCCGGGACATGAACGAGAGGGCCAGCCGGATGGCCAACGGGTTCCTGGATCTGGGCGCCAGGAAGGGAGATCATGCCCTGATCTTTATGCCCAATATGCCCGCGTATATGGATGTCTGGTTCGGTCTGGCCAAGATGGGTGCCGTCGAGATCCCCAAGGTGCCTGCATCATGAACAGATCGAGCAATGAACAGGGGCTCGTATTCCATATTATCCACGGTTCGTTTGTAGATGGTTACGGGACAAGAACCACCGTATTTCTTAAAGGGTGTCCTCTGCGGTGCCTCTGGTGCTGCAACCCTGAGGGCCAGGAAAGACATCCCGAAGTTAAAGTGACGCCGTCACACTGCAATGGATGCGGACGGTGCATCCCCGTCTGTCCCACGGATGCGATTCGTCTGGATCCGCAACGAGGGAATGACAAACTCCGGATTGATAGGGCATTATGCACAAACTGCGGAAAATGCATTGAGGTCTGCTACACGGGGGCCCTAGACGTTTTTGGGAAGTACTACACCGTGGATGAATTGTTCCATGTGGTGAAAAAGGATGAGCCCTATTACCGGGCATCGGGAGGCGGGGTGACCATAGGGGGTGGAGAAGCGGGGTTCCAGCCCTCCTTTACGCTCCAATTCATGAGAAAATGCAGGGAAAACTACATCCATACCGCACTGGATACCTGCGGATATATCACAACGGATGACGGCTTGAAGGCCCTCGAAGAGGCGGACCTGGTGCTATATGATGTCAAGCACATGGACCCCGCGGAGCACAGAAAATATACCGGTGTCTCCAACAAGCTGATCATTGAAAACCTTCAAAGGCGCGATGCCGCGGGGAAACCGATCATTATTAGGATACCTCTCATACCGGGCTATACCGATTCCGATGCGAATCTCAAGAGGACCTCGGAGTTCCTGTCCAGCCTCAAATCTGTGGAGCGGGTCGACCTTCTGGCGGTCCATGAATACGGAAAGGTGAAATACGGGCAGCTTGGGAG
>CAYVUX010000221.1:0-6278 GCA_964455075.1 uncultured Desulfobacteraceae bacterium
AAGTTTCACGCCAGGGGACTCGTCGACCGGAAGGCCGCCGCAAAACTGCATGTGCATGCGGTCGCGAAGCAGGCCCTGGCCCCGCTTGAAAAAGTCCGGATCCGTGGAGGTCCAGGTACCGAAAAAAGGCACTTCATAATTCGCTCTGTCTGCGGCCTGGAGCCCCATGAGGACTGCCGAAGGCAGGCACTGGGTCACAATGTACTCGGCTCCTTTGTCTTTGAGCCTCAGGAGTTCCGTGTTGAGATCCAACGCCTTGGGCGGGAATTCTTCAATGGCGACGATGTTGATATCGTTCTGGGAGGCGTATTCGTTACAGGGGTCGTGGATGGACTTCCCGTAGGCGTTGTTGTAGGTCAAAAGCCCCACTTTCGGTGGCCCAGAACCCTTGTGGAGGGTCTTGATGTACTCGAGAATGGCGTAGGAGTCCATAATATAGCTGCCAAAAGGCAGGTATGCGTAATCTACAGGCGGTTGGAGTATGCCCTGGTAGGTGGAATAATTGATATTCGGGGTTTTGTACTTCTGAATGATGGGCTTCGCCATGATTCCCGATCCGGCATCCCAGGTGGCAAGCATGTCCATCTTATCGGAGGTGCAGAACTTTTTCACGTACTTGATTGCTTCCGGCACCTTGTACGCGTGGTCAACCACGGTGAGGTCGATCTTATTCCCGCCGATGCCGCCTTTGACCTCGTTGACGTAATTGAAGTAGTCTTGGTGTCCTTTGGCATGGAATTGGCCCCAGGTGGAAGCAGGACCGGTCAGATTAATGATCGCGCCAACCTTAATGGGCTTGGCTGCGGCCTGGGGCGTTGATGTGAGAAATATCAGCCCTGCCACAGCAACCGCGCAAACTGCCAATGTGAAGAGTCTTCGCATGGTCTTCCCTCCTTATGCGAGTGGGTAAGTGCTTGTTCTGGAAAGCCTCAAATTTCTGTGCGTTGTATCACCTTCCTTTCTAGGGTGGAGTTAAGATTTGAGCCGAATTTAATGTATTCTTGTGTTCCTTGTCAAGGATTAATGGTACATAAGCGAGGCATCCTTTTGTTGGCCGTCCGGGAGTCAACGGGCGGGGGATGACGACAGCCTCGAGCAGAGGGCCCGCGAACCGCTTTTTTTCTGGTTCCGCAGCGATCGTCTTAGGCGGCACGCATCCCGGACTCCGAAATTCGTCCAGGAAAGCCCGGATTTCAGGGAGGGGTGCTCCGTGTGGATGGATCTTGTGTATATGTCCCCCGGGGATTAGCCTTGTGAAAATGTCTTTCGGGTATTTTTGAGTCTGAAAATCATAATACCTCAGGCATATTCCAAGATCAAGGCCGGAGAGGAGAAGGGCCGTTCGGCCTCCGGCTCGCGGCCAAGAGGATGAAGCACAGATCGTTTCGAGGAAGACCCGTGCCCAACGCCCGCTCGTCCCGGCGAAGACGGAACCGCTCCCGAAAAAGTCGGGGGATTGGGCAAAATGGGGAGCCATAGGCGAAAAGGCCGTTTAAGAACGGAGACCGGGGGATAAAGCAAGCCTTGACGGGCAGGAGAGCCGGCTTGCGGAAAGGAGGCGCTCCCAACATTCGGTTTTTTGTTGAGTTTCCCCGCCATATTCTGCTATAGGAAAGCCGATTGGATATATCTCGGGAATCATAATGGCGAAGCGTCTATATCCAGCCGCGAGGAAGGGAGGTGAAACGACAAGTTGTATAAATGCCCTGTACGGGCCGTTTTTTCACCGTTAATCCAAGGAGGAAGTCTCGATGAGAAAAAAATTATTTCTTTTTTTCATAGTCGGATTCATTGGCGTTGCATTTTTCACCTCGGGCGCACTGCAGGCGCAGGCCGCCCCCACGAAGCTCACCTTCAGCATTTTCTTTCCTCCAACTCACGGGCAAGCCAAAGCCGCAATTGATTTCGCCAAACAGATCGAAATCCGGACACAGGGAAAAGTGGAGGTCACAGCGTTTCCCGGCGGAACCCTTACCAAGGCACCTCAGGTTTACGACGGGGTCGTGAAGGGAATTTCGGACATGGGGAATTCCTGTTTTGCCTACACCCGGGGGCGCTTCCCGGTGATGGCGGCGGTGGACCTGCCCATGGGCTATCCGAACGGGAAAGTCGCCAGCCGGGTTGCCGATGAATTTGCAAAGACGGTCAACCCTCCGGAGCTTCAGGACGTCAAGGTCCTGTATGTCCACGCCCACGGACCCGGACTCCTCCACACCAAAAAACCGGTGAAGACCCTGGAAGATCTCAAAGGCATGAAAATCCGGGCGACCGGACTGAGCGCCAAGGTCGTTGAGGCCCTGGGAGGCGTTCCCGTGGCCATGCCCCAGGGGGACACCTACGAATCCCTCCAGAAAGGTGTTGTGGAAGGGACTTTCGGCCCCATGGAAGTTCTCAAGGGCTGGAAGCAGGGCGAGGTCATTGACTATACCACGGAATGCTTCTCCGTGGGGTATACGACGGCGATGTTCGTGGTGATGAATCTCGAGAAGTGGAATGCCCTGCCCGATGACGTGAAAAAGGTCATCGACGAATTGGGCGCGCTCTGGACCAATGTCCACGGGTACGTGTGGGACAGCACGGACGAGCAGGGCCGGGAGTTCACGAAAAGCCTGGGCAATGAGATTATATCCCTTTCCGATGCGGAAAGCGCAAAATGGAGAGAGGCCGTTGCCCCCGTCCTGAACGAGTATGCGTCGGATACCCCGAACGGCGGGGAATACGTAAAGAAAGTCCAAGAACTGATCGACAAATACTCAGAATAATTGTCTAGTGCCCATCCACGGAACCCCGACGGGGCACTGGCAAGTTTTCAGATCAGAAATGAGAATTCTTTCGTAAGTTCAAAGAAGGCGAGGAGTTGGGCGGAGACGTACATCCAGTACATCGCACAACCAACCCCGCAGACTGACGCAGAAATTGCGGAAAAAGGCCATTTCTGGATGAAAACTGTCTAGATTCAGTGTCCTCCTCCGATAAAGTCGTCGGGGGAGGACACGAATTTTGAATTGCATGCGAGTGGGATTATGCATTTTTTGGACAAATTCACCGGATGGCTGGCGAAGCATCTTTACTGGATTGCGGGCGTAGCGATCGTGGCGATGATGCTTCTCACGTGCGCGGACGTGATCCTGAGGTTCTTCCGAAAACCCATTCCCGGAACATATGAGCTGGTGTGCTTTCTCGGCGCCGTGGCCGTGAGCTTCGCCATGGCCCACACCTCGATCAAGAACGGACATGTGGCGGTGAGCCTTGTGGTGCGGCTTCTTCCGAAGCGCTCGCAAGGGGTCATCCAAACGATTACTTCCAGCTTCGGGTTCATTCTTTTCGCTCTCATTGCCTGGCGATCCGTTCTGTACGGAAATTCTTTGCGGACAACAGGGGAGGTGTCGCTCACACTGAAGCTGCCTTTCTTTCCGTTTGTCTATGGCGTGGGTTTTTCCGCAGCGGCGGTCTGCCTCGTATTATTGGTCGATGTTTACCACAGTCTCGAGAAGGTGTTTGAAGAATGAGTCTGACAACCATTGGGATCATCGGAATTGTTATCCTGGTCGCGCTCCTGTTCTCGAATATGCCCGTGGGATTCGTCATGGGCTTCCTGGGCCTCTTGGGATTCAGCTACGTGGTGAGTCTGGAGGCCGGGCTCAGTCTCCTGGCCCGGGATGTCTGGGATGTTTTCTCGTCTTATAGTCTTACCGTGATCCCGCTGTTTGTCTTCATGGGGCAGATTGCTTTTCACGCCGGCATCAGCCGCAGGCTCTACGACTCGGCCTACGTCCTTCTGGGAAGCCGGAGGGGAGGGCTCGCCATGGCCACGGTGGGGGCATGTGCCGGTTTTTCGGCGATTTCCGGCTCCACCAACGCCACCGCTGCGACCATGGCGACGGTGACACTGCCGGAGATGAAGCGATACAAGTACGACATGGGCCTGGCAACGGGTACAGTGGCGGCCGCAGGAAGCCTGGGAATTCTGATTCCCCCGAGCGTGATCTTCATTGTCTACGGAATTCTCACGGAGCAGTCCATCGGAAAGCTCTTCGCGGCCGGGATCCTACCCGGAGCGCTTCTCTGCTTCCTGTTTTTGGCGGCCATCCATATCCAGGTGATGAGGAATCCCTCGCTGGCTCCTCCGGGGCCCTCATCCTCTGCCGTCGAAAAGCTCCGGTCCTTCATCGGGGTCCTGGAAACCCTCTTGCTGTTCGCCCTGGTCATGGGCGGGATGTTCTTCGGGATCTTCACCCCTACGGAGGCCGCCGCGGCGGGGGCGTTTCTGACGCTGCTCCTGTCCCTGGTCCGGAGACAGCTCAGCTGGAAAGGCTTCGTGCAATCGCTGGCGGATACCACGCGGATCAGCTGCATGGTCATGGTGATCGTCACCGGAGCCGTGATTTTCGGCCATTTCATGGCGGTTACCCGGGTTCCTTACACCCTGGCGGATTGGGTGACCGGGCTCCCCCTTCCCAACTACGCGATTATGGGGGTCATTATCCTGGTCTACCTGTTCGGGGGATGTTTCATGGATGCCCTGGCCATGGTCATGCTGACCATCCCCATTTTCTTCCCCGTGGCCCAGGCGCTGGGCTTCGATCCCATCTGGTTCGGTGTCGTGATCGTCTTGATCACGGAGATGGGCGTAATCACCCCTCCTGTAGGCGTCAATGTCTACGTGGTGTACGGGGTCGCCAAGGACGTGCCGCTGGAAGCGATATTCCGGGGAGTACTGCCGATGCTTCTGGCGCTGCTTCTGTGTAACCTCATCCTGTTGTTTTTCCCGCAGATTGCTCTTTTCCTCCCCGGCCTCATGCGCTAGGCGCTGCGCGTCGGATCCGGGACAGGTTCTGTAGTCCAGTTCACTCCGTCATCCCGGTCCGCCTAGGGCGGAGAATCGAGAAAGCCCACTCCGTCATTCCGGCGAAGGAGACTGTGTCGCAATTGGAAAAAGACGTCATTCCGGACGAACGAAGCGAAGCGAGAGAGATCCGGAATCCAGTAAAATGCCATCTTTTCGCAAACTTCTGGATCCCGGCTCGCGCCCCGCTTCACGGGACTTGGCCGGGATGACGAACTGTGACAGAGCTTGGAATCTCGGATCGGGGCCTGTCCCGGAATCGAGAAAGCCCACGCCGTCATTGCGGTCCGCCTAAGGCGGAGAATCCAGAAAAAGAGGAATTGTGGATAGGCGCCCTGCTGCATATGCATACATCTTGGCCGGCAAGAGAAAGAGCGGGCAAAAACCGGGACATCCCCCCTTAAGAGCTATTTGAATTCCGATGAGGTGCCCAAGTTCCGGAAGAACCACATTTTTCGGAGCCCTGGCTGCGAGGTCTTTGGGCATCGTGATTGCCCGAGATTCGAACCACCAGGAAGAGGAGGGAAGATGAAAAGGGAAGACGGAACCGTCGGGTTTCTCGGAGCGGGAAACATGGCCTCGGCCCTCGTTCAGGGGATTCTTGAAAGCGGTACACGGACGCCGGAAACCCTGGGCGCTTCGGACATGGACAGGGAGAAGCTCGAGAGCATCTCCAACCGCTTCGGGATCAGGGTGTTTTCGAACAACCGGGAGCTTGTTCGGGACTCTTCCACCGTCATCTTGTGCGTGAAGCCCCAGCAGCTCGAGCAGGTCCTGGAAGAGGCGCGAAACGAGTTCAGGGAAGATCATCTGGTGATCTCCATCGCGGCCGGGGTTCCCCTGGAGCGGATCCGGTCGGTGATCGGGAAAGATCTGCCGCTTGTCCGCGTCATGCCGAACACCCCGGCGCTCATTCAAATGGGGATGAGCGCGTTGGCCCGGGGATCCGGGGCCGGACCGGAACACATGGCCCTGGCAAGGGCGCTTTTTGATGCCGCGGGGGAGACGGTGGAGGTGGAAGAAGCCATGATGGATGCGGTCACCGCCGTATCCGGGAGCGGACCCGGATACATCTTCAGGATCATGGACGCCATGGTGGAGGGGGGAGCCGCTGTGGGGCTTGACCGGGAGATTTCGCTCAAGTTGGTGATCCAGACTTTCCTTGGTGCGGCCCAGCTGGCCAAATCCTCGGAGGAGTCCCTGTCGAGGTTGAGGGAGATGGTCACGTCCCCGGGCGGCACCACCGCGGCGGGCCTGGAGGCGCTGGACGCGATGGGCCTGGAGGAGATGATGGGGCGCACCGTGGAAGCGGCATACAGGCGGTCGTTGGAATTGGGCAAGAAAGCTTAGGAGACGGTCGAGAAACGCGCATCTCCCCGTGTCGAGACTGTGTCGCAATTCCAAAAAAAACGTCATTCCGGACGAGCGACGC
>CAYVUX010000222.1:0-5061 GCA_964455075.1 uncultured Desulfobacteraceae bacterium
TTGGTGACAAAGACATTTTATCACGCTTCAGGAGGAGGCCTTAAACAGTATCAACAGGTTGCAACAGACCGCCTTGCCGTGCTGTTTTTCGAAGATATCGATTCATTATAGGGTTATCCGTTTCAACAATATTCATGTTGAAGCCGGCGGCCGCTGAAACGGAGCGTCGGGAGCAGGGAAATGGATTCCTTGCGACCTGGTTGGAGAGCAAGGGTTTAAACACCAAGATATGCAGGGGAGGTTGCGCAGTGACAAGGAGACTGATCGCGTTGATCATCGGCGGGGCTTTTGTTGCGGGTTGTGGAGCCGCGGCAAGAGAATCGGAGTTCTGGCAGCATGATACCATCTACAAAAACACCGACCATCTGGTCTATAGCTGGTGCGGACACAAAAAATGCCGCGAGGAAGACAGGAAAAAGTCCGTCGAGCAGGACTGGTGGGGAATTACCACCTGTGACGCTCCCGGCAAGTGAGATGCGCACGGGTTGATCATTTCCCTTCGCGCAGGCGCTTTTCCCGACAGCCCGGCATCAAAGGCGCAGGGGAAGATGTTCAGTCATTCCGGGCAGGGGAGACGCCGCTCTGGGAAGCGGGAGGAAAATGGAGACGAAAAACCGTCTGTCCGAATCGGCTGCAGTCGCCTCCCGGCGAGCAGTTTTTGCATTCGCTTATCCTTCCCGGGCAGACCGCGTCTTCTTTCCATAAAAAACGGCACCTGGACGAGGTCATTTCCACCTTGAAATTGTATCGCTCGGAGAAGATCCGGATGCGCAGGAGATCGGCTCCTTTTCCTCCGGCATTAAAATCGAAGGGTCGCTTGGAAGAGTAGGACATGGTCTCCTGAGTCGCAAAGAATCCTTCAAAAATGTGCCGCTGGTCTTCGCTTCGGAGGCCGACCCCGTAGTCGTGGATCACCAGTTCAGCGCCGCCGTCGCGCTCATGAACCCGGATCTCTATACACCCCTCATCCGGGGTATTCTCCACCGCATTGCGAAAAATTCCGTCAAAAGCCTTCTGCAGCACAGTGGGAGGGATGAACACCGGCGGCGCCGGCTGAATATCCGTTTCTATTATGAGTTCGCGGTGCGAAAATAACGGCCGGAGTTCTTCAATCCGGGTTTTGACATACTCCTCCAGGCGTATCTCCATGGGAATGATTTCCCTGGGGCCGAAAAGATCCTCTATGCGTTCTCTGACCTTCTCAATGACAGGGCCCTCATCCAACTCTTCGGCAAAAAGCACTTCCAGTTCATCCCGGCACCGGTCCAAGGTCTGGGAAAGCAGCGTGTACGTCTTGTACTGCTTGTCCTGCATAATGTCTTCGGCTGCACTCTGTATTTCCGTGATTCTGTCCAGATTCCTTCTGGCCCTCTGCATGGTCCGCTCCCAGGATTCCCCGGGAACAACGGAAAGCCTTCTGGCCAGAATGTTCAATGAGCCGGAGAGGACGGCCACAGGGGTCTTCAATTCATGCGAAAGATGGCTGATCACTTTGTCCTTGGCGCGGTTCAAGCTGGAAACTTCTCGATAAGCCTTTTTCACCTCATCGGCGAACCTGGCGTTTTCAATGGAAAGGACCACCGTACCGGCGATCATGTTCAGCGACTCCACTTCGGACTCCTCGAATTGGCCCTCCTTCTTGTTGATTGCACAGAGGACCCCGATGATTCGGTCGCTGCTTCTCAGCGGCACCAGAACGAGATTCCTGGTGTGATACCCGAGTTTCTCGTCCCGCTCCCTGGAAAGCTCGGGATCCTTCGAAGGATCCGAGATGATAATGGGTTTTCCGGTTTTGACCACTTTGCCCGCCACAAGCCTGTCAATGGGAAAACGGATTTCCTTCACACGGGCTTCAATGGACGGATCATCGTACGCAGCTCCTTTGAAGAAAAGCTCTTCGTTCTCCTCATCGTGTAAGATGACGAGAGCTCCCTCCGAATTCATCTGCCTTTTCACCTCGCCGCTGACATAATCCAGAAGCTCTTCCAGGTCGGGATATTCGGGCAAAGCCATGCTGATCTTCAGAATGGCCTCATTATTCCGCGCAATTCTTTTTTCCTGGGTAATGTCCCTTAGAAGAACGACCTCTCCGGCGGGCTCATCTTCAGACTCGGAATAGACCGCAGCCGTCATCACTACGTCCAGGACACGCCCGTCCTTGGTGAGCCTTTTGGTTTCATGTCGCCCAATGACCTTGTCTTCAAAGAGCTTCTTAATGTTGTCCCTTGTCTCTTGACGCAGATTCGGAGGAACGTACGGGATATGCCTTCCTTCCAGTTCATCCAAAAACCAGCCGAATGTCTGGGTAAACGCAGGGTTGAGGTAATATACCTTGCCGTCCAGCGTGAACACGACAATGGGGTACGGCATGAAATCCAAAAGCGTCCTCAAGCGGCGTTCTGATTCGCGAAGGCCTTGCTCCGCCTTCTTCCTCTCCGTCATATCCTGGAGGGTTTCGATGGCGCCCGTGATGCTTCCATTGCCGTCCCGCAAGGGGGAGGCCGTAAAGAAAAGCCACTTTCCCTTGTCGCCGAGATTGGGGAAGAAATCTTCGGCTTCGTAGCCGTCTCTCGTGACAGCGGACTTACGACACTTGCCCGGATAGTATCTCTTCATCTCGGTTTCCAAGGTGCCGTCCACGATGAAATCCGCCATCACAGGCCTCTTCTTTGCGTAAAAGGCCATCCATTGCTTGTCCGTGCCCATGATATCTTCCGTGGAAATCCCGGTAAGATTCTCGTATGCCCTGTTGCAGTGGGTGATGATGTGTCGCTTGTCGATCACAAATGTGGGGATGGGACTCCCTTCCACGATTTGAGCCAGCCTTTCCTGGCTTTCCTTCGTGGCCATTTCGGCCTTCTTGCGCAGGGAAGCCTCCTTTTCGAGTTCCTTAACCCTTTGTTCTAATTCTTCGTAACTCGGTTTCTTGATCATAGGGCAATGCTCAACAATTGCCGGCGTCCGAAAAGCCGGCTTTTCTAATCCACTTGCACGGAATGCTCACATGTTCACCGCTCAGGACAAAAGATGCCGGCCCTGGGATACCCCGGTCACTTCCGGTGATACGTCCCGGGATTCGGACGGTCCTTTTTCCGTCTCCCCTCCGCCCGAGAGAGCCATCAGTTTCCCAAAGCACCGTCTTCCCGCACGTCTGGCAGGACGAAAACCCGCCGTACAGGGTTACAAACTGTCTCATCATAATATGCGGCTCGCGGAATTTCAAACCCGGTTCAATCGCGTGCGCAGATCCTCGCCGCTTTTTTGCGGGAATTGTTTTCTGTCCGAAAGCGCCGTTCAGCAGGCGCTTAACAGGACCGGCACCCCGTTCCGCGCATCCATCAAGCACTTTCAGAGGTCGGTCCGAGGAAAGCCCATCTGATCAGCGTCAGGCGGACCCTTTTCCGACTCGGAAACTCACGGTTGCCGGAGAAACATTTGTGAATGAGCAGGGGCCAACTCCCCCGGCGGATTCGGTTTTCACGGACAAGGGCGGGATACCCATGGAAATCCGGGGCCTCCGAAGCGACAAAAGCTGCATTCCGGGCGCTTCCACCGGGAAAATCACTTCTTGAAGAGCGCCTCCAGGGCCTCCTTCGCCTCTAGTACCTTGTTCACGCTTCCTCTGGAGGAACCCCTTTGGAGAAAATAGTCGCAAAAATTGGCCCGCTCCTTGTCCACGATCCTCTCCGCCAAAACCTCCTTGCAATCATTGTACGCATGAGGGTCATAGAACTTGCACTGCTTGCAGCACCGCAGGTCCTTTCCGCACCTGGGACACGTATCGCTTCTGCCGATTTTTTCAGGTTCCTCCAAACGGACACCGCAAAAGGCGCATTTCATTTTCCCCTTTCCTCCTTTGTGTACCACGAGATTTTGACATTCCATCTGCCAAGAGATAAAATTTTTTTGTTTCATATTGACGCAGCCGTCTTCCGGCTGCACGACCTTTACCCCGGAACGAATCTTTTATCATGGGGGCGGCCGCACTATGGTTAATCCACCGGGTCCGAACTTCGAACTGCTGGAGCACACCGCAGACTTGGGTATCCTGGTGCGCGGAGATAGCCCGGAGAGGCTTTTCGAAAACGCGGCCGGGGCCCTAATACAGATTATGGTCCGGGGGAATCCCCGGAGCGCGCCCGCCAACTCCCGGTTGGAGGTGGAAGGGAGCGACCTGGAGGATCTCATGGTTCGCTGGCTCGGGGAGATTCTCTACCTTTTCGAGGGGGAAGGAAAAGTTCTTCTCCGGGCGACCGCCCGCGTTGACTCTCCCCATCGTCTCCGGGCCACTCTTGAGACCGTGCCGTTTGACCCCCGGGATCATGAGATTCTTAACGAGATCAAAGCTGTCACCTATCATCAAATCGAGGTGAAAGAAAAAGCCGGACACTGGGAAGCCAGAATCATCTTTGATGTTTGAATGGAGTTCCCGCCTCTTGTCGGCCGTTTGACTCGGGCACCCGCGAAGTCCCCTGCACAGGTCGGCCCTCTCGGACCCCTCACAGCCGCCCGGACAGGAGGCCGTCGAATGCTTCTGTTCTATTCATCTCCGGTCCGGACCCGAAAGAAAACAATGCATACCCGGCATGGGTACCGCCATCCTGCAGAAGAGAGAGGACCCGACATGGACATCAAATTGGAGAAACTGGACGACTTCCGCTGGAGGATTCCCAAAACGGGTCGCATGCGCGTGCCCGGCCTCGTTTTTGCCAGTGAAAAGCTCATCAAATACATCCGAAACGACCAAAGCCTTGTTCAGGTGGCCAACGTGGCCACCCTGCCGGGGATCGTCGGTCACTCCCTGGCCATGCCCGACATTCACTGGGGTTACGGCTTTCCCATCGGCGGCGTTGCGGCTTTCGATCTGGAAGAAGGAATCATTTCACCCGGTGGGGTCGGCTATGACATCAACTGCGGATGTCGTCTCATGACGACCCGGCTGCTTGCCGATGACATCCGGCCTGTTCTGAAAAATCTCATTTCGGCATTATTTCAAGGAATCCCCACAGGCGTGGGCTCCACCGGGGGCCTTCATCTCAGCTCTGCGGCAGAGCGGGACGT
>CAYVUX010000222.1:5071-6256 GCA_964455075.1 uncultured Desulfobacteraceae bacterium
ATCAGCAAAGATTATATAAAACTCTTTATCAGCTGCCTGGGCCGTCAAAAACGAGTTTGGATCTTTGGACGACCTGGAAAGGACCGAGGACCACGGCGCCATTAAAGGGGCCGACCCATCCACCCTGAGCGACCGCGCCCTAAAAAGGGGCAAGGATCAGCTGGGTACCCTCGGATCCGGCAATCACTTTCTCGAAATCCAGGTTGTTGACCGGATTTACGAACCGCATGTCGCCGATGCCTACGGCCTGTTTGAGGGCCAAGCCACCGTCTTCATCCATTCAGGCTCTCGAGGATTCGGCCATCAAGTGTGCGATGACTACCTCAAAGACCTGAGCAGGCGTTTCCAAAATGAATCCTTTGAGCTGCCCGACAGGCAATTGACCTTTGCACGACTGAACACCCCGGACGGCGATCGCTATCTTGCGGCCATGGCCTGCGCGGCCAACTATGCCTGGGCCAACCGCCAGATTCTCATGCACCATACTCGGGAGGTTCTCATGCACGCCCTCGCCATGGGTCCGGCGGACCTGGGCATGAGGCTTCTCTACGACGTCTGTCACAATATTGCGAAGAAGGAACAGCACACGGTGGACCGGAAGCCGATGACCGTATGCGTTCACCGAAAGGGGGCCACCCGATCGCTTCCTCCCGGCCACCCTCTCCTGCCCGAGGGGTTTCGCCGTGTAGGACAGCCGGTTCTCATCCCGGGGGACATGGGGACTTACTCTTACGTTCTTGCAGGCGCAGAAGGCGCCATGGCTCAGAGCTTCGGCTCAACCTGTCACGGCGCGGGACGCCTTCTGAGCCGCAAGCAAGCAACAAAACAGGCAAAAGGCAGGGCGATTAATCGCGAGTTAGAAGACCAAGGAATCTTCGTGCAATCTCGGGGGAAAAGAACCCTGAAGGAGGAAATGCCACAGGCCTACAAGAATGTGTCCGATGTCGTGGAAGTGGTCCACGAAGCAGGCCTGGCAAAAATGGTCGCCCGGCTTCGTCCTCTGGGGGTAATCAAAGGGTGATGCCTATCCCTGAACGAACTCTTTGAAAATTGAACATTTTTCAAAGGTCCCTGAACGGCACCAACGGCAACCTGCCTTTATTTTCTACCCGGAACCTTATCAGGTCCCCGCCTCCCGGTCAAGCCAAAACGGGGAACAAAATTCTCCTTGCCTGATCCCGCAAT
>CAYVUX010000223.1:0-6241 GCA_964455075.1 uncultured Desulfobacteraceae bacterium
GATCATTGACCGGATCTTATGATTCTTCTTCAATAAATCCGGCCAACGCGTTATCTCGCCTAGGGATTGAACCAGAGGGTTCCCGAGCAGCCTTTCGAGGTTGCTGACGCAAAACAGCGCTTCCTCGTCTTTCATGGGCGTCTGGGGCACACCGCGGCAGAACCAGAAGTACTTGATGGGCGCTCTCCAGAGGGCGGCCATCATGGCCTCGAAACGGTCCACTCCCATGAGCAGATAGAAAAGCAGGTTGTCGCAGAAAAGGGTCGTAATCCCGCGGGAACAGGCGGCCTCTCCAAAAGTGACCGGGTTGTAAATCATCCAAGGATGAAAGTGCGGATCGATGTAGCCTGGGACCACGACGCGATCGTCGGCACAAACGATTCGGGTTTCCGGAACGACTCCGGGCCGTCCCGGCCCCGTGTAAAAAATCCTCTCGCCCGATACGGCGATGTTATGAGGGATAAGCTCCCCGCTGTAAACATTGAGGACCAGCCCTTTTTCAATAAATAAATCCGCCTTTTCACCCGAGATTTGGTGCATGCCGCTTCCTGTGAAATGAGAGACTCATGGGTCCGGTATGTTTCATGTTGCCTTGCCATATACCCGCCTCAAGACGCTTTGTAAAGGAGGCTCGTTGTTCAGCGTGCCCGGGCCCTTAATCCCTCTCCTTTTTCGCAACTCTTCACCCCGATCGCAGCCTGTTTAGGTGTCGAAGCCCGGGAAGAAAAACACGCCATTCCCGGTCTAGTCTAGGGGGTTTCTGGATCCGGCACCGGCCGTTCGAAGCTTGCTCGCGTCCGCAAAATCCGGGAAACGGACCCGAAATACGGAGGAATGACCATTTTCAGCGTCTCATGCCCTCTCGTTTGCGAAAATCGCATCCGGAAGGGCATCCCCGGAGGGCGAAGATTCCCGGCTCGGACGAAGAGGGCACAGTTCCGGCCGGATTTGCACATCGCGCTGCCCTGGGATATGGCTCCCCAGCGCTGATGCGCCGATCAGGGGAAGAGAAGCCCCTGGAGGGGCCTTTTCGAAAACCAGGAAAATGCATCTCCAAAGAAATCGTGCTTTGGCTCCTTTGGCTCCCAGTCATGGCAGGGGTCCCAATGAAGCCCAGCGCTTCCCGGGACCTATGATATCCTTCCGTGTACTTGACGCGTCATCGATCAAATGATACGGAGGCACAAACGCAGCTCCTTGAAAGATTTGAAAAAAATGAGAACGTTTGCACACATCGTTCATCCCGGAGTGGTTGATCCGTCCAGCGACCTCGTAACAGCACAGCCCATCACTTTCCACACCATGGAAGTGGCGAGAGACTTTGCCGAAGGGGTTGCGGATGTGACCCTATATGCGGTGCAATACTGCGACGAAGAGCGCATACCCTTGCCTGAATCCTTTGTTCGTGTTCCCGATCTGACCCGTTCCATCGCCGACATCAAAACTTTTAAAGAGAGAAGGAAGTTGGCTCTTATCAGGCACATTCTCACCAGGTTGCAGGAATCCGCACCGGACGCAGACTATCTCATCTATACCAATGTGGATATCGGGCTTCAGCCCTATTTTTATGTCACTGTGGACAAATTCGCTTCCCAGGGATACGACGCTTTTGTCATCAATCGCCGCACTATTACCGACCAATACACCTCCCTTGCCGAAATACCGCTGATGTACGCCCAAGCGGGGGAAGCCCACAAGGGGTATGACTGTTTTGTATTTAAAAGCGAGTGCTGCCCCCGATTCGAGCTGGGGGATGTGTGCATCGGCACCGCCTGGTTCGGCAGGGCCATGCTGGCGAACATGGCGGCTTGTGCCACTCGGTTCATAGAATTCCGCGAGGAACACGCGACGTTCCACATGGGAAATTCCCAGCTCTGGCGAGAGAAACGATTTGACGATTATTTTGCGGAGAACCGGAAGGAATATCAGGCCATTTTCGAGCAAATCGAAACCGAGCGCGGCGAATTCGCTCCGGACTGGCGGTCCTACCTGCTGGACACGGGCAAGAAGAGGCGGTTTCCCGATTTCGAAAGTACGCGGTTTCTCGCGGATGATTAATTCACCAAGAACTCGGACCAGCCTCCCGCCGGAGGACGGTCCGGAAACCCGGGCGGTTCGTCCTCCAACCCCGCAAGGGATCTTGCCGGCCCGGATCGAATGAACTGAATCTTTCAGGGAACTTCCCGCGACCAAATTCGCCCGGCGGCAAGAGGACAACGAGTTCTTCCCGAAACCTTCACGAAATCACGCCAATGTCCTTAGCAATCCCGGAGGCTACCCGCTTTTCTTGAGCTCGAACCACGCCCAGAGCCATTCTTCGTCGGCCCTGGTCCCGCAAAAAAAGTCAACATGCGCAAGTGCCTCAACAGGCATGGCACCGAGTACGGAGAAAGCGTTCAATTCCAGCCTGGAGTTCCGGACTTCATAGCCCTCGAGAAGCGGGACGGCTTCCCCGATGTGATAAGGGCCAAAGATTATGGAACCGTCCGCCCCCTTCCTGGCGGCATACAGATTTCCCTCCCAGGCAAATCCGGCAACGATTTCGGAAGCCCCGGCCGGAATCCCTTCGAGGGTCACGGTTTTAAGGAGAACGTTTTCTCGCGCTCCGAACCCCACCGTTGTGGATTCGAGTTGCGAGCCCGGCCGTGCGGCGAGGATGACGTTCATCTCCGGGCCGGGCAAGCCCGTATCCAGATTCAGGCATACATCGTCCTTGCAGTCCAGACCCTTCATTCGGCAGACCGCCTCCACAAACACATTGCATGCCGATTCCGGGTCCGGCAATGTGCGGACGGCCGTTTCGGAAGGCTCCGCCCACACCGGATCGCAATCCACCTTGGCCTGGCAGTCGTCCGGGTACACGGGGTCGCCCCCGGCCCACAGGGCCGGCCGGTACCATGCTCGGTAGGGAGAAAGGGCCACCTGAAAAGTGTACTGAAGCCGGTAAATGCTCTGCCCGCTGAATTCCAGGGCGCGGATGTACAGCCAGCCTCCAGTGCTGAGGGGCTCCATCCCTCCCTGGAGCACTGTGATGGTGCCCCCTTCGTTCTTCACATGGCCGTCACGGCCGGTATATGTTGCAAGAACCGGAATGCGGTCCCACGGAAGCTCCCGGTAAGATTCGGCGGATTTGGCAAGGTTTACGACGCAGGCGGGGGGGCACCGGAACGCCACCGCAGCAGCTGTCTCCGCGTCCCTGGGTACAAAGAGGTAGAGACTGGCGGATACGGTGCCCGGCGGAACGAACACCTTAATGAAATCCCCGGGCCTATCACGTACCGTGGAAAACTGGGCGGTCTCGCCTGGGAGCCCCGCCGGATCGCACTCCGTTCGAAAGTCGATGTGGGCGGAGGTGTAGGCCCGCGCGGGTTCGGCCGCCAGGAACACCAGCAGGGCCAGAAGCCCGGCCCAAAAAGTATGCGAGATCGCGGTTTTGGTCATATCTGTCCTCCTTTAGGGTATAATAGCCAACATTGTGGGGCCGGGGGCCCGAGGCCCCGGGTTCTCCCGGAACCCATGAACACACAGGGCTTCCGTTCCAGACCCAACAAAATATCCTTGATTCTTGAAGGAATGGTGATATCCGGCGCACCGATCCCGAACGATTTCCTGCTCTCTAATTTTGATCGGGGCCGCGCCCGCGCCGGAGTGATAGTTTGATCCGCTCAAATGCACTCCTGGCGCAGCAAGTTCCGTGCCTCAATTATGAGCATCGGCCTGGAAGTTCAGGAAAGGCTTCGTCTCGGACCGAGAAAGGCCTGCGAACCCGCTGTCCGTTCGAAGGAGGAGCCACCGGCGCTCAGTGACGGGTCGGCCGCAGGAAAGGGCTCCCGGACGGCCACGTTCTTCTTCCTATCCGAGATTTTTTTTGTCATTGCCGGCAAGACCATTAAGGAAATAGGGCTCAGCGCTTCAACGATTCTTTCATCGAATCTTCATGGGAGGGATGCATGTGCATCCGGTTCTGACGGTTGAGGCGGCGGGATTCCTCTGGCATTTCAGGCACCTTTACACCGTCTGCTTCCAACTCTTCCGGGCGGGCTTCGCGCGCCACCGTGCCTTCAGGGAAATGATAAGGGCCCGTATTCTCGTAGGATTCGAGGTTCTCCCGCACCCGGAGAACGTTGGCCATGGAGCCGAGTACCGTCTGCCCGAACTGTCCCCTGTACCCGCGCATGGGAATGGCATTCTCAGGGATGGGCATGCCTGTGCGTGTCATGTCCCGCATGCCTGTCGTTCCCATGGTCATGTAGCCGGGAATCAGATTCCGAATTTTCTCATCCAGCCCGGCTGTATCCATCCCCAGCATATTGGGAACCCCGTGGCCCATCTGGTTCATGGTATGATGGGTCATATGGCAGTGAAAAACCCAGTCGCCCGGGTTGTCCGCCACAAATTCGATCACCTTGGCCGAACCCACCTGCACCAGCACCGTGGTCTCCGGAAGAAGCCTGGACCTGTCCGCGGCCCATCCGCCGTCGGTGCCGATAATCTTGAATGCATACCCGTGCAGATGAATGGGATGGTGGTCCATGGCCGAGAGATTTCCGAAACGGATCCATACCCGATCTCCGAGCGCGGCGACCAAAGGCTCCGTGTCGGGCATCGCCTTGCCGTTCATGGTCAAGACATTGAACTCGGTCATCTCGTTGGGATTCGGCCGTGAAGTCCCCGCGTCTATTCGCCATTCGTGGAGCATGATGGAGAAGTCCCGGTCCGGGCGTTTGGCCCTGTCGGGCCGGCGCTCGTGCACGAGAATCATTCCGGTGAGACCCATGCCCTCCTGGGTCATGGAATCGAAGTGGGGATGATACATGAACGTCCCGGAATCGGGAAAGATAAACTCATAGCGGAATGTCTCCCCCGGGGAAATCGCCGGCTGTGTGAGCCCGGAAACGCCGTCCATGCCGCATGGCAGCAGCACCCCGTGCCAATGAACGCTGGTAGGCGCCGGCAGGTGGTTGGTGACGTAGATGCGGACGCGATCGCCGGCGCTCAATTCGATCATTGGGCCGGGTACGGTTCCATTGTAGCCCCAGGTCTTTATGTTGAGCCCCTCCGCCACCTCCCAAAGGATCGGTTCGGCAATCAAATGAAACACCTTCACGCCGCCCACGATCCCGTATTCGGCCTTGACGCCGTTGGGGCAGACCGCCGGCGTGTAGTCATTTTCGGGCTCTCCCGGCGGCAACGCCTCCCGCACAGCCCGCGCCCAGGGGCGCTCCGGCATTGCCGGCCCCGGCGGCCGAAGGCTGGGTGATTGATCATACGAGGCCCTCTTCTCTTCCATACTTTCGGAGGGGAAGGCGGCAATCAGAACGCCGACGGCCGTCATCAGTAAAATCACAAGGCGTCGTGCTTTCATGGCTTTTCTCCGTTATCCTGGAAACGTTTTGGTTGCATCCATTCAGTGCCGGGCTTCACCGCCTGCCTGCATCTGGGGATCCGATGGGCTGGAAGTCATGGTGGCGGGTGACCGACCCAGGCGGCCCGCCAAAATCTGCTCCAATTCGGTGCGGGCAATCCAGTAATCCCTCAGCGAGACGATGTACCCGCGGCGCGCCTCCATCTCCCGCTGCTTGACCTGGAGGAGATGGAATACTCCCAGCTGCATGGCATTGTACTGCAGCTGGGTCTCCAGGGAGATTTGTTCGGCGAGCGGCACGACAACTCTTCGGTAGTAGTCGCTTTGACGGCGGGCATTGATAACACGGTCACGTGCGGTCCGCACTGCAGCCCTCAGCTCGATGGCCAGGGCGGTGTAGTCATTCCACAACCGGCGCAGCCGAGCCCGTCCCTCGGCTCTCCGGGCTTGTCCCCAGTCAAAAATCGGCAATGCCACGGCCAACGCCGGCCCCACGTTCCAGCTGCTGTCCGGCTCTCTCTCGGAAGCCGCACCCGCTTCGAGCTCAGGAAAAACGAGTTCGGTTGTCTCGATCCCGGCGAGGGCGGCTTCGGCACGCATCTGCTCCCGCAGGATGCCCAGGTCCCGGCTCGAGGCCACCGCCCTGCGCTCGAGATCCGTCATGTCCGTGGATTCATCGGGGACCTGGGGCAACCGGGGGACAGCCTTCCATTGCGTATCCTCACCCCATAGGCCCATCAGGGCATTCATCCGCTCCCTCGCCTCCGCCACCGCGGTCTCCGCCGAAGCCACGTCGAGCTTCGACTGCTCATACAGTGCGCGCCGCCCGGCCAGGTCCAACCTGGTGATGTTTCCCGCCTTGCGGAGACGAAGCGC
>CAYVUX010000224.1:0-6221 GCA_964455075.1 uncultured Desulfobacteraceae bacterium
CCGCCTCCAAATCGAAAGGATAAGCAAAAAAATTACCAAATGCCTATGCCCAAGTCAAACCCAATCGCAGCCTCAGGCGTTGACAGCAAACCCCATAATCGGTATTACCGAATGTGTATAACCGAATGCGTACAGGCATGGGCGTCCTGCAGGCCCGAGGCGTCGGTCGATTCGCAAATAGAACCGAAACCGCCCGGGGCCTACCGCGTGACACGGAGTATTTGTCCGCACCCGGGCCTGCGAGACAAGACCTGAGTCACACAGAGACCTGAGGAGGCATGGAAATGAGAGCCTGGAAATCCGTTGTTGCGCTTCTTTGCTGTTCTTTATGCGCGGGGTGTGGGTACCTGATTCTCCTGGGCGCCGGCGCGGCCGTCGGTGTCGCCGGGTACAAGTATCACGAGGGAGCCCTTGCCGTGATCTATGAGGCGCCCTTTATGGATACCTGGGAGGCTTCCCTGGATGTCTTGGCCCAAATGAAGATGGACATCGAAAGTTCGGAACACGATCTCACCTCGGGCACCATCCATGCCAAGCGGGCCGACGGAACCCCGGTGACGGTGTCGCTGGAATATCAGTCGGCAAAGCAAACCAAGGCCGTCATCCGGGTAGGCATGCTTGGAGAACGAGAGCCCGCCATGGCCATTAAGGACCGCATCCGAGAGGAACTCTTTGAGGAATGACGCAATTTTCGAGGTCGTGCCCATCGACAAAGGGTTTTCGGCAAGCGATGCGTTTTCCGTGTACAGATGAACCTTATTCGCGGCCAAAGCCGCTCCTACAGAAATGATCGCCGCGCTCCTGTAGGCGCGGGCTTGCCCGGGAGTCCTCCCCGGAGACCCGCCCGGAGGGTGGGGGCTGCGTCACCTTTTTTGCGTTGCGAAGAAACGGGGATCTGTATCGGAATTTAAAAGACAAGGCGGAGGCTCCCTCCAGACAACGAAGCTTTGAGGTCGATTTCGATAGCGATAGAGATTTCGATGACACCGGGGACCCGCCCGGAAGGGGGGCTGTGTCACCCTTTTTGAGGGTGTGGGAAAAAGGCCCTTCCCGGATGGAATCTAGGTGGAGATGCCCAGAAGCCTGATCATCTCATGGGCGAATGAAATGACATGATCACGCTGAGATGACGTGGTGTACCCGGGGCAGGTGCACCTCATGGATTTCAGACTTCGAACGAAGAATTCCAGTTTGATCCAGTCCTCGCCCAGCTCTACCGCGAAAACGTGGGGACTGCATTCCCGGTGCTGCAGCTGCGTTTCATTCAACAAGTCGTCCGGCATCCGGACCCAGAAGACCTGTTCAAGGCCCGAGGCGCTGGCTTTTTCCCTGAGGTAGTCTCTGATCTTATCCATATCCGGAGCCGAAATTTCGTCAATGAGGTAGGATCTCATGCGGGTTCCTTTTTCTCCAATAGATCCTGTTTCCTGCCCTCCATGTGGGCGTCCACCACGGAATAGATCCAGAGGACAGCGAACACAATGAGCAGGTACCAGAGGAAGGAAAAATCTTCCGCGCGGAGTCTCTCCAGAAGGCCCGAGGACGCGATGTAAGACCCATCGAGTTGCTCCATTGCCGAGCGGATTGCCCTGAACATTCCGAGTGCAGCAACAAGAAGAAGCGCGAACACCGCGATGAGGATACTCACGCCTTTTCGGATGCTTTCGTTGAGAATCTGCCCAAGCCCCGGGATAATGAACGCAGAGCAAAGTGGAGACACAAATGCCTTTTTCATGCAAATCACCAAATCGACAGCATCCGCCGCCGCAAGACATCCGCAAAACGGCGGCAAGGAGAGACGGTTTATTTCTCAACCGGATACCTTTTATAACAGGGCTTGCGGGCTTGTCAAACGGCCGGGAGAATTTCGATGAAATTGCCCCTTGTTGAGAACATTCAGGTGAACATCCCCTTCCGCATGTTGGAGAGCTCTTACCTCGATCATTTTCTGCGGGGGAGGATCAACCCGGAAATCGGGTTCGACGCCGCCGTGCTCGACACAAACGACCCTTCATCTTATGCCCGTATGGCTGAACCGCTTCGCGATGCCGGGCTTTCCATCACGGTGCACGGTCCGTTCATGGACCTCGCACCCGGGTCGCCGGATCCGGAGATCCGGCGGGTCACCCGGGACCGATTTGAAAGATTCCTCAAGGCCATTCGGGTCTTTCGTCCAAAGACGGTAGTGTGCCACGCCGGATACGACAAAAGGAGGTATTGGCCCCTTTGGGATCTCTGGCTGGAAAAATCCGTGGAGTTCTGGGGACGGCTGTCGGAGCGAGTGCGGGATGAAGGCTCCCTGCTGGTGCTTGAAAACGTGTACGAAGACGAACCGCGCGACCTGCTCGCGCTCTTCCGACCGCTGGAAGACCGTGGGGTGGGATTCTGCCTGGACACAGGACATCAGGCGGCGTTCAGCCCCGCCGGGCTCGAACGGTGGCTGACCTGTCTGGCTCCCTACCTCGTCCAGATCCATCTCCACGACAACAGGGGGGCCCAGGACGAGCACCTGGCGCTGGGCCGGGGGACAATCGACTTTTCTACCTTTTTCCGGGATCTCGTCCGCTTGAAAAGAGACCCTCCCGTCATTACTTTGGAACCGCACAGGGAGGAAGATTTGGAACCCAGCCTGGAGTACCTGGATCGCATCTGGCCCTGGAAGCGACAGCGGGCCTAGCGGGTTTTGCGTTGAATTTCCGAGCATGTTACAAATGCCCATTAAAAGGAAGGGATTTGCGAAGACGGGCGGCCGGCACTAGTTTGGCGCCGGCGGAGAGTATTATTCGCGGCCAAAGCCGCTCCCACAGAAATCCGCCCGAACATCCTGTAGGAGCGGGCTTGCA
Organism: uncultured Desulfobacteraceae bacterium; assembly: GCA_964455075.1. GTDB lineage: Bacteria > Desulfobacterota > DSM-4660 > Desulfatiglandales > Desulfatiglandaceae > CAYVUX01. The sequence goes on from CAYVUX010000224.1 coordinate 2,844, forward strand.
CGCGAATCATCCGGCTCCAGGGGGGGATCGCGAACCCCGAGACCTGCCCGCAAGGCGGGCACGGGATCAACCTTAAGAATACGGGGAAACGCGGGTTTTTTTTCAAAGGTTTCGCCGCCAACCCTCCGGAAAAAGGAGTACATTCGATGCAAATTGACGATGTTGCAATTACCAGATTCATCATTGAACAATACAATCAAAAACTGCTGTCCAATCTCGAGCTGGACGCGGCCCTGGTGGGCGCAGGGCCGGCGAACCTGGTGGCAGGGTATTTTCTGGGAAAGGCGGGGTATCGCGCAGCGGTCTTTGAGGCAAAACTGGCACCCGGGGGTGGGATGTGGGGCGGCGGGATGATGTTCAATGAAATCGTTCTCCAGGAGGATGCCCTCCCCCTGGCGGAAGAACTGGGGCTGAGGCTGCGTGAAAAGGAGAAAGGCTACTACACCGCGGACAGCGTGGGGGCGACGGCCAAGCTCATTACCCGGTGCCTTGAAGCCGGAACAAGCATTTTCAATCTCATCCGGGTCACGGATGTCCTGTTTCGGGAGGAAAATGGAAGCCCCAGGGTCTCGGGCCTTGTGATCAACTGGTCTCCCGTGGAGAAGCTCGAGCTGACCGTGGATCCCCTGAGCATCAAGGCGTCTTTCGTGGTGGACGGCACGGGCCATCCGGCGGACATATGCCGCGTGGTGGCACGCAAACTGGATGTGCAGCTCCGAACGAGAACCGGTGGCGTCGTAGGCGAGATGCCTCTCTGGGCACACAGGGGAGAGCAATTCACGGTCGCCAATACGGCGGAGGTTTATCCGGGACTTTACGTGGCCGGTATGGCCGCAAACAATGCATTCGGCGGGCCGAGGATGGGTCCCGTCTTCGGCGGCATGATGCTCTCCGGGAAGAAATTGGCCGATACGATCAGGGAGAGGTTGAACGGGTAAGAGGATGAAAAAACAGCTCGAAGAGGTGCGCCTTTACTGTTTCTCTCCCGGGGCGTTGTGCGGATCGCGGGACCCCCTCGAGATGGTCGCCGCCCAGATCAGCGGGGGGGCGGATGTGATCCAGTTGCGGGAGAAAGCCAGGAGCAAGCGGGAGCGGCTTGAACTGGGCCTTGAGATCAAACGCATGACAGAGGAAGCCGGCGTCCTTTTCATTGTCAACGATGATGTGGACCTGGCGCTGGCACTGAACGCCGACGGGGTTCATCTGGGTCAGGACGACCTTCCCATCCGATTTGCGAGAACGCTCATGAAGAACAAGATCATCGGGGTTTCAACCCACAGCCTGGAGCAGGCGAGGGAGGCCGTGGACGCGGGCGCAGACTATATCGGCTTCGGCCCGGTTTTTGAAACCTCCACCAAGCAGGATAGAGATCCGCTTGTGGGCCTGGACCTGGTCTCACGCGTTCGTGACATGTGCTCCATCCCTTACATCGCCATAGGCGGGATTGGAAAGCAGAACATGGGCTCGCTGATAGATGCGGGGTGCAGGAGAGCCGCAGTGATTTCGGACATTCTCCTCGCTGATAACCCCGAAGAACAATGCAGGCTGCTTAAGTCCATGTTGAAACCCTCATAAAAAGTCGGTTTCGGGCGACAAAGGCACCCTTCAAGATCAGGTCATCGCAGATTTCGAGGAATGAGGCGTACGGAGGTGCGCCGCAGCGCCGAGGGATGCAGGAACAGTCGGATATCGCACTTTTTACGAAGCCGGCAATGCTGGAATAAATGGCTTATGGACCGCCCCTTCCCCAAATCCACTTCCATTACGGAAAAATACGGCAGGCTGACGGAGGTCATACAGCCCGGCGACACCCTGGGCATTTTCATCGAAGCCGATCCGGATTCCATGGCAAGCGCACTGGCCCTGAGGAGGCTTTTCTGGAGGAGGGCAAAGAAGACGGTCATCTTACGGATCAACGAGATCGAACGAGCGGACAATCTGGCCTTTGTCAGGCTCCTCAAGATCAAGCAGCAGCGCGCCGAAGACGCCCTCCGCACCCTGCTCACCAGGCTCGCCGTGGTGGACAACCAGCCCGAACATCACACCGAATTCAAAAAGCACGCCTTCGATATCATCATTGATCATCACCCTCCGGGCGCCCTGTCCCCCGCCCCCTTCATTGACATCAATGAAAAGTGCGGCGCCACGTCCACCATGATGACCGAATACCTGAGAACGGCAAAAATCCAGCCCTCGCCCAGGCTGGCGACGGCGCTTTTTTACGGGATCAAGACCGATACGGACAATTTCTCGAGAGAGTTTATTCCGAACGATATCAACGCCTTCAAATACCTGGGAAAATTCGCCCACCCCAACACCATTAAGAAAATCGAGTCGTCCGAGATGACCCTGCAGACCCTGAACAGCTACCGGCTGGCCATGGACAGATTGACTCTGTACCGCCATACGGCGTATATTCATATGGGGGAGGTGACGAACCCCGACGTTCTCGTCATGATTGCGGATTTCTTTATGCGGCTGGCCGAGGCCGCCTGGGCCGTGGTGACGGGCATCTACGAGGAAAGCCTCATCGCCATCCTGCGCAACGGCGGCTTCAGTGGAAATGCCGGAAAACTGGCCGGTGAACTTTTCGGTGAATTCGGAGGGACGGGCGGCGGCCACGCCGGCGCCGCCAGAGCGGAAGTTCGGCTGGAGGACATTCCCAACCTGAGGCCGGACCGATCCAATCTGGGACAAATCGTATTGGGACTGTTGAAGCATCACCTATAGGGAACCGTCGCCACGACCGGCGTCTTTGGGGAACCTGTCCGGATGGGAGGGCGAACAGTGCAGGGCTTTGGAACATCAACCATCAGCGAAAAACTGGTCGAGGACGTCCGGCACTGCATTGAAAGAGAGGACAACGAAACTCTCAAAGAACTCGTGGACGAGATGAGAGCCGCGGACCTGGCCGACCTCATCGAACATCTGGATTCCGACCAACGCCTCTTTATTTTCAACCTTTTTGATCCCGAAGGAGCCGGTGAAGTCCTTGTAGAGATCGAGTCTCCGGTGCAGGGACGAATTCTCAATGACCTCGACAACGAAGTCATCACGCAAATTGTCGAAGAGCTAGACTCGGACGATGCCGCCGATCTGGTGGGAGGCTTGCCGTTCGAGCGCGCCAGGGAGATCCTCCAGGCGGTCCACGAGGACGTATCCAGGGGGGTGGTGAAGCTTCTTCCATACCCGGACGATTCGGCCGGCGGCATCATGGCCCTGGAATTCATCTCCGTCCACGCGGAGGGTACGGTTCAGGACGCCATCGAAATGGTGAGGGAAAAGAGGGAGGAAGTGGAGAATTTCTACCATCTCTGGGTGGTGGATGACTTTGGCAGGCTGGTGGGCGTGATTTCATTAAAGGACCTCGTGCTTGAA
>CAYVUX010000225.1:0-6219 GCA_964455075.1 uncultured Desulfobacteraceae bacterium
GGCTCTCAAGAGGTCACGGTTTCCGGGGCGCCTCTTCATGGAGTCGAAGCGGACATGAATGCGATGCCGGACATGGTTCCCACCCTTGCAGCCGTGGCGCTCTTCGCTCGGGGCAGGACCGTCATCCGGAACGTGGGGCATCTTCGACTGAAAGAAAGCGACCGGCTCCGTGCAATTGCCACCGAGTGGATGCGACTGGGAGCGGATGTCCAAGAACTGGAGGACGGGTTGATCATCCGGGGGAACCGGAGGCTCGCGGGCACGGCGCTGAACCCCCACGGGGATCATCGTATCGCCATGAGCATGGCGGTGGTGGGAGCAAGGGTGCCGGGGGTCATGATTGCGGATGAGGGGTGTGTTGGAAAATCCTATCCAGGGTTCTGGGAACAATGGAACCGGCTGCAGAAGACGCCGGAAAAGCGATTTGCGGTCAGGAGGTTGCCATGAAAACCACATGGGTGGCTATGGCCGTTAACGTGTTTCTCGTTTCCACAGCCTTTGCCGGAGGCCCTCAGGTGAGCGAGGATACTCAGGTCTGCCTGGACTGTCACGGACCCCTTCATCCCGGCATCGTGGCCGACTGGGAGAAAAGCCGGCACGCCCATACAACGCCCGCCGCCGCCATGGCCGTGAAAGGGGCGGGCAGGAAGGTCTCGAGTTCAAAGGTGGTCGAGAAGCTGCGGGAAAAGACGGTGGGGTGTGCCGAGTGCCACACCTTGAGGCCCGATGCCCATAGGGACACCTTCGAACACAACGGATTCCGAATCCATGTGGTGGTGACCCCGGCGGATTGCTCGGAATGCCACGCGGTCGAGGCGGAGCAGTTTGAAAAAAACCTCATGTCCCGTGCCCGGGAGAACCTGCTCGGAAATGATGTGTATGGGCTGCTGATGGATGCCATCAACGGGCAGCGCGGATGGGAGGGAGAGGAAGTGGTTCGAACCCCCGCCAACGAGGCGATTCGGGCCGAATCCTGTCTCTATTGTCACGGGACCAAGCTCGAGGTGACGGGAAAAGTCACCAGGGACACCACCATGGGCGAGATGACGTTTCCGGTTATCAAAGGATGGCCGAATCAAGGAACCGGCCGGATCAATCCCGATGGGAGCAATGGGGCTTGCTCCGCCTGTCATGCCAGGCACGGCTTCTCTATAGAAATGGCCAGGAAGCCCTATACCTGCAAGGAATGCCACGTCGGTCCGGATGTGCCGGCCTTCAAGGTGTATTCGGCAAGCAAGCACGGCAACCTCTTCTCCAGCCACGGCTCCGAGTGGAAGTTTAACGCCGTCCCCTGGCGGGTCGGCATGGACTTCAAGGCGCCCACTTGCGCCGCATGTCACATGAGTCTTCTTGCCACGCCGGAGGGAGAAGTGGTGATTGAACGCTCCCATGAAGTAAAGAACCGGCTTCCATACCGGATCTTCGGCCTGATCTACGCACATCCCCATCCCCTGGAAGCGGACACCACGAAAATTCGGAACCGGGACGGGCTCCAACTGCCCACGGATTTTGACGGGAATTACGCAGGGGATTATCTCGCCGGGCCGGAAGAGCGGGAAAAGAGGAAAAGCGCTTTGCAGGCTGCGTGTCTCGCCTGCCATCACCGGTCCTGGGTGGACGGCCACTGGGCGCGATTTGAAAACACCCTTGAGGAGACGAACGCGGCCACGGCAGCAGCCACCGGCGTCATGGGGGAGGTGTGGAAGAACGGCCTTGCCGAGGGTCTTTCAGACAACGCGAACCCTTTCGACGAGTTCCCTGAAAGACTTTGGGCGGATAACTGGTTGTTCTATGCCAACACGGTCCGTTTCGCTTCCGCCATGGCAGGAGGGGGAGACTACGGCGTATTTGCGGAAGGAAGGTATCAGCTTTCCGGAAACATTGCGGAATTGGCCGATTGGTGGAAGGCGCGAAAAAGACAGGAGAAATGACCCAACCCAAAGCCGGGTGATTCGGCATTCCGTGTTTTCACCTGCGGACCGTGGAAGCCTGTGAAGGATCAGGAAAAACAGCAGATTCCCATGGACATCCTCGGCTGATCGTGTTATCAAACACAATTTGGCTTCAAAGGCTCTGGATGCACTCGTCCGGGCCGGGGGCCGGCAGCGCCGTTTTCCCGTAGGGGCGAGAAGAATCCGTGTTTTGAGCCTCGGGAGGCTGTTGCGAGGCGGCTCTTTCAAAGACGGGCATGAAGCCGGTGCCGCATTTTCTCCAGGAGGATGATCTGAATGGTTTTGAGTCTGATGAGAAAGCATGCCAAGTCATGGCTTATCAAGTTCTTGATCGCCATAATCGCGTTGGTGTTCATATTCTACTTTGGATACTCGTTTACTTCCGAAGAGACCCGGAAAGTAGCCAAGGTCAATGGAGAGGTGATCACGGGGACGGAATACCAAAAGGCCTACAGGGATATGCTGACCTCCCTCCAGAGACAGTACAAGGATTTCTGGGACGACAATCTCCTCGAAAAGTTGGATTTAAAGAACCGGGTCCTTCAAAATCTTATCGATCAGAAACTGATTGCCCAGGAGGCAGAAAGATTGGGCCTGGAAGTGACCGAGCAGGAGGTGCAGCAGACCATTATGGAATACCCTGCCTTCCAGACCGACGGGCGGTTCGATATGAGACGCTACGAGACGCTTCTGGCGCAGAACCGCATGAACCCGGAAGATTTTGAGCAGGGTCTCATCGGAGACCTGATGCAGCAGAAATTGAGAAGATTCCTTTTCGCCTTTATGGCAGTGACCGACCAGGAAGTCCGGGATGAATACGTTTATACCAATGAGAAGGTGAAGGTCAGCTATGTGGTGTTCAACGCGGAAGACTTCAAGGACGCTGTCGAAGTGGATCAGAAGGCGATGGAGAGCTACTTCAAGAAGAACAGGGAAAAATACCGGGTGCCCGACAAGATCAAGGCGTGCTACCTGACGGTGGATCCGGATCGGTTTAAAGATCAGGTGAAAGTCAACGAACTGGAGATCAGAGAGTATTACGAGTACAACACGGATCAATACTCCCATCCTGAACAAGTAAGGGCGAGGCATATCCTGATCAGGGTGGACGAAGATGCGACCGAGGCCGAGGAAAGAGCCAGGAGAGGGCAAGCGAAGGAAATCCTTGAGCAGGCTCGAGAGGGAGCGGGTTTCGTGGAACTCGCCAAGAAGTACTCGGAAGATCCCAGCGCTTCGCAAGGAGGCGACCTGGGATATTTTTCAGAGGGGGAAATGGTTGAACCGGTTGAGAAAGCGGCCTTCGGCCTCAAGCCGGGAGAGATCAGCGACCTCGTTCGAAGCCGCTACGGATACCACATTATCAAAGTGGAAGACGTGAAAGAAGCAAAGACCGAATCCCTGGAAGAGGTCCAGGATGACATCGTAGAGAAATTGACTGCGGACGCCGCGGCGGACTTGGCCCACGAACGGGGGCTTTCCCTCGTTGACCAGATGCCGTACGAGGTTGACCTTCCGGCCTACGCAGAGGAGCAGGGATATGCGGTCGAATACACGGACTACTTCTCCAGGTACGAACCCACGGAGGAGTTCGGCAGAAACGAGAACCTCCACGAACTCCTTTTCGCTCTCGATGAAAAAGAGACGAGCGACCTGCGGGAGCTCGAGGGGAAGTTCTACATCTTCCAGGTGGTGGACAAGAAAAGCTCTTTCACCCCTGAAATGAGCGAGGTGAGCGAGGAGCTCAAGGAAGACGCGGCCGCATCCCTTGCGGCGGAGAGCGCGCGTTCGGCTGCGGCGGGATACCTGGCCCAACTCAAAGGCGGAAAGGATTGGGAGGAGCTGGCCGAGGAAAAGGCCATGAAGGTTCAGGAAACGGATTTCTTCACGCGTGAGGAAGCGATCCCCGGGGTGGGTCGAAGCAACCGTTTTCAGGAAGAAGTGTTCCGGCTCGGCGAAGAGAATCGATACCTCGATCCTATCTATGAAGGTCGAAACGGCGCGTTTGTGATCCGATGGGAGGCCCGGAAAGGAATTGACGAGGAGAGGTTCCAGGAGGAAAAAGAAGAGACACGGGCGAGCATCAGACAGAAAAAGCACGGTATGGCTTTCAGAAAGTGGTTGGAAGAAATGAGGGGCCGTGCCAAAATTGAAATTCTGACCTCCGTGGACAGCTGGTAGCGCACCGGGTGAGGAAAAACGGAGCAGGAATGTATTTTCTCTGTGGTCCGGCTGAAGACGGGGCCGGGAAAAAGTGATTCCTTAGTGCACGGACCCGGGCTTTTCCACCACGGGGTATTTTACGCCGTTCAGCGGGAGGAAGAAATTCCCGTTTTCTTCCTGGATGCGCATGGCCGCCTGATAATACGCAGGACGATGGAAGCGGGCGGGAAACGCCCCTTCCTTGACTATGCAATAGAGGACATTGTCCCCGGAGACCCAGAGGGTCTCCGGGGAGCAGGCTTCCCGGGTTCCGTCGTTCAACTCCAGCAGCATGCGCTCCTTCCCTTCCTCCTGTTCAAACGTCACTCCCCACACCACGAACGGGGTGTCTTCCACCTCCAGGAGGCATGGTTTGCCTTCCCAGATGATGACGTATCGACCCTCGGAGTCGCGAGACAGGTTGCGGGAGAAGAGCTCGATAAAGTCTCTCCGGATCATCTCAACGCCCTTGTGATACCACCGTCCTTCCTTGTCAATCCGTATGAGGCACGGGGGGATGCGTTCCGGTTCGTCGGTCATCGTCTTCCTTTCATTTCCACTCGAGATAGGGCCTGTCCCGGGCACGCGGTCCCGCAGATCGGCCGCAATATTCGACGCCCCGGGTCCCCGCCTTCTCAGCTTCGGCGCAGACAGGATTTCATTCTGCTCCGTCCCGTTGGTTGCTAACCGGTTTCCGTCAGGTGACGGGTGGCGTTTTTCCATATATCCGGGGCAACGCCTCCGCCGCGATCCCAGACCACCGTTGGAGCACGCAGCATTTCCAATCACAAAATTTAGCAGAACATGAATTCCGTTCTGTCGCAAGGGTTTCCTTCTGCCTTTCCGCAAAACGATGAACGAAAACCGGGACGGGGGGAGCTTCATGCAGTTTGTGTGCCCGCAGGGTCGTTGAGTCCCTGGGGGGGTAGGGTTGCAGTCACCCTGCGGTTACCAAAGGCAGCGGATAAATCCAAGCACTTTTATTTGGCAATGGATGATGGTAGCATTTTCTCAAGAGGTCCGAGGTTAACTGGAGAAATATTGAGAACATTCCGAGAGGAGAATATGGTTATGACAATATTACAGCCCTTTGACCGTATTACTGTGGATCCTTCCGTGATGAATGGCAGGCCCTGTATCAGGGGAATGCGAGTGCAGGTCTCCCTGGTACTGAATCTGGTGGCAAACGGTATGACCAAAGAAGAGATCATTGAGGCCTATCCGTACATCGAATCTGAAGACATAGCGCAGTGCCTTCGTTACGCTTCCTGGTTGGCGGAAGATCGCATAGACCTGTTGGCAGAAGGTTAGTCTCGATGAGATTCCTTCTCGATATGGGGATATCCCCGGAAACCCGATCTTTTCTAGAAAGGCTTGGCCATGATGTCGCCCACGTCATTGATGCAGGCATGAGCAAGGGGAGCGATTTTCAGATCATGGCCAAGGCGTTGAATGAGGGTAGAATCATCCTGACTCACGACCTGGATTTTGGCAGAATCTTGGCATTTTCAGGGGAGAGATTGCCTTCAGTTGTCACGTTTCGATTAACGAACATGCGGCCTGACAATGTAAATAATTACTGTAAGACAATAATCGATCGTTTTTCGGATGTATTGGATAGGGGGGCGATACTCTCAGTGGGTGACAAGAAGATTAGAAGCCATCCTTTACCCATAAGGAACGCGTAGCAAAATTCGGGATTCCGAAAGCCTTGAATCCGAACCACTCCCATCCATAAATGCCCCTTTTCTTGGCACTCCGGCGGATAACGCAGTCCCTACCCCTCGGACGGTACCCTTTGAAGCTCATAGACTTTGCACGGACTCACTCCTGAATCGGAGGCTCCTTGTCTCTTCATCAAGTTGGTGGATGCGGACAAAGCACATTTCGCCTGATTCCCTCCCGCGGGTTTCGCAGAATGGGAGAACCCGCTTGACAAGGGGGCTCTTCTGACTTCACAATATCGCAGAGAAGCCGTCCTTGTTCCCGACCGGGATTGAAGCAAAAGGGGGTCGAGACCTTTGAAAAATGTTTCCGCCTCAGGCGGATCAACCGCAGTAATATACTG
>CAYVUX010000226.1:0-6213 GCA_964455075.1 uncultured Desulfobacteraceae bacterium
GAAATATGGATTATCCCATGTGAATACGATCCCGCAGGAGAGACTCGAGGCTATAAAAGCCCTTTTCGAGCAACAGGGTCTGAAAACCCGACTGGGAGGTTGATGGCGGGCACCTTTTGAATCTGGAATGGGGCGAATGGAGATGGAAACCGACAAAATGTATTTAAGTGAAAGAGTCAATTACCTGAGAAACAAAATGCTTACCCTGCCGTCCGTCTGTACCGAAAGGGCTTGTCTGATCACAGAGTCTTACAAGGAAACAGAGGGGGAACCCTCCCCGATCAGGCAGGCAAAGGCCCTGTCAAAGATATTAAGTAGAATGGGTGTGCGCATAGACGGTGGGGAACTGATCGTGGGCAATGCCACGAGCAAACAGCGCGGCGGGGCCATACTGCCCGAAATCAATGCCCAGTTCCTCCTGGAAGAGATGAACCAGATATCGACGAGGGAATGGGACCGGTTTATCCCGTTAGCCGAGAACGAGAAGGCGAAGATCAAGGAAATCCTCCCCTACTGGGTGGGAAAGTCCGTGTTCGACCGGTGGCGCGTCAGGATGCCGGAAGACAAACAGAAATTCCTGTTCAACGGCGCCATGGGGGGGACCCTTTTCTCCGCCAACGGCCACTACGCAGGCCATTCGGCTGTTGATTATGAGAAGGTTCTCACCAAGGGGTTGTACGCCGTCAAGCAGGAAGTGGACGACGCATTACGAGAACTGAATCTCGCAGACCCGGAAGATTTCCAAAAGTACCAGTTCCTAAAGGCGTCAGGCATTGTCCTCGAGGCCGTACCCAAATTCGCAAAGAGGTATTCTGAGCTTGCCAAAAGCCTGGCAGAGAAGGAGGCCGATGCCCGGCGAAAGGCCGAATTGGATAAGATAGCCGAAACCTGCAGCCGAATCCCGGGGGAGCGTGCTCGAACCTTTTTTGAAGCCCTGCAATCCATGTGTTTCATCTGGATCGCACTGATGCTCGAGGGATGGGGATACGGCATGAGTTTTGGGAGAACCGACCAGTACCTCTATCCTTTCTACAAGAAGGACATGGCGGAAGGAAGGCTCACGGATGACGAAGCGCGGGCATTGATCAGTCTCCTCTATATAAAGGTGAACGGAACGGTAACCGTAACAGACAGCATGGCTGCAACCGTTTTCGGCGGTTTTCCACAAACGGTGAATGTCATACTGGGCGGTTTGACCAAAGAGGGCAAGGACGCGGTGAATGAATTGTCTTATCTTTTCCTTGAGGCCGACAAAGATGTGGGCATGTCCCAGAATGACCTTGTGATCAGGATCCACAAGAATACACCGGATGCCTTTGTCATGAAGGCCTGCGAGGTGGCAAAAACGCTGACGGGAAAACTCAAGTTCATGAGCGACGAGACCAACATCCAGCAGTTACTGCACGATGGACATCCCATCGAATATGCCCGGGACTATATCATCACCGGCTGCAACAGCCCTTCCGTCCCCGGCCGCTCTTTCGATGTCCCGGGCGGCATGTTCAATCTCCCCCTCATGCTGGATCTGGCGTTGAATAACGGAGCTTCCCGTCTGAGCGGCGAGCAGATCGGTCCGCAAACCGGAGACCCCAGAAAATTCAGGTTTTATGAGGAGGTCTTCAATGCCTACAAGAAACAGGTCGAGGCTCTCCTTCCGCTTGCGATTCTTTTCAGAAATTCGGACAGGCAGCTCTACGCGGAGTATGTTCCCACGCCGTTTCAATCAAGCCTATTCAGTGGCCCGATCAGCAAGGGCCTCGATATGGCAAACGGCGGGACCCTTCCCTACGCGCGCCTCGCCATCTCCCTTAGCGGAGCGCCGAACGTGGCAGATTCCCTGGCGGCGGTCAAGAAGGCGGTATTCGAAGAAAAGAACATGACCATGGATCAACTGATCACGGCGCTGGAGAGAAACTTCGAGGGGGAAGAGGAGGTTTCGCATCTTTTATCGAGCGCGCCGAAGTTCGGGAACGATGATGATTATGTCGATTCCATTGTAAATGAGGTGCTTATGCATGGCCGCAACGAGGCAACCCGGTATAAGGGCGCTTGCGGGACAAAATTTAACGTTGCCGCGGCGGCGGTGACGGCTAATGTGCCTCTTGGGTTCGCCGTCGGGGCCCTTCCTGACGGAAAAAGGGCCGGAAAGCCGTTATCGGAAGGCGGCATATCTCCCTATCAGGGCAGAAACACCAGTGGGCCGACCGCAACGCTTAGATCGGTGGCAAAACTGGACCATGTAAAGTTGACCAACGGGTCAGTCCTCAATATGAGGTTCAACCCCGGGGTGCTGAAGGACGAGGCAAGCACCAGGAAATTTGCGTCCATGATCAGGACCTACCTGGAGACTGGGGGCTTTTTTGTCCAGTTCAATATCGTGGGCACGGAGACGTTGAGAGCCGCCCAGAAAGAGCCCGAGAAATACAGAGACCTGCTGGTCAGGGTGGCAACCTATAGCGCCTATTTCGTGGAACTGAGTCCGGAGCTCCAGGAGGATGTGATAAGGAGAACGGAGTTCACAGAGGTGTAACGGAAAGGAGACCCCTCATGGCAAAAAGGAAGAGGATGAAGGCAGAGAGCCCCGTGCCGGTTGGCGGGCCGCATTCGCCCCCGCCCCATTATGACCGGGAACCCTCTTTCCATAAAATGAAATGGGAGCGGGACGTCATGGTCGAGATGCGTGACGGGATCCGCATTTGCGCTGATGTTTATCGTCCCGATGCGAAGGGAAAGTTTCCCGCGCTCCTGGCCTATGCCCCTCACAACAAGGATATGCAGACGCCGGACGCATGCGAAAATTCGGGTCCTCAGCCGGCCTGGTCGCCGTGGTGGTTCGGACACCAAGAGGCCGGGGACACAAAGTTTTTCACGTCCCGGGGCTATGCGCACGTGGTGGCCAATCCGCGGGGAATCGGCAAGTCGGAGGACGGGGGCGAAGTTGAAAACCCGTGGATCGGAGCCCACTGGGACCTCTACGACCTCATCCAGTGGATCGCCGGGCAGCCCTGGTGTATCGGAAAGGTAGGCATGATCGGAATCTCCGCCTACGGAGGCAACCAGTTCCATGCGGCCAAGCTCAATCCGCCCGCCCTGAAGGCCATATTCCCCTACGATCCCTGCGCCGCATACGGAGAAGGGCTGATCGGATTTCGGGATTTCTATCCGGGCGGGGTCCTTCATTTGATGATATTCTTAATCGACCCGTCCGGTGTGGCGCATATCACAAGGGGCAGGCCCGGAGAGCTTCCCCCCCGTCTGGAGCGGGCGTGGCAGGATGCCATGAATAACCCGGACTATAGAATGTACGGGAATCTTTACAATGTGCTTACTCAGAAGGGCCAGCATACCCCCTATATCTTTCACCTACTTCTCAATCCCTATGACACGGCGAAGGAGGTGGAAGAGACGGAGACGGATTTCCAAAAGATCAAGCTCCCGGTTTATACGGGCGCGGGCTGGTACGCCTATACCTATAAACTGCATCTGCAGGGAAGCCAGAACTGGTTTGCCGGGGTCAAGACAAAGAAAAAAAAGTTGCTTCTCACAGGTCCGGCCCATCTGGAGAGACCCTGGCACTCGTTCCACGGTGAGGTCCTGAGGTGGTACGACTACTGGCTCAAAGACATGGAAACCGGGATCATGGATGAGCCGCCGGTCAAATACTGGGTCATGGGATCCAACGAGTGGCGATACGGGGATGATTGGCCCCTACCGGAAACCAGATGGACCAAGTTTTATCTCCATAGCTGGGAGCGACTGCGGGAGGAGCCCTTCGCGCCTTCGAGCCGTGATGCATACGAACAGCCGGATGCCTTTATCCAGATGCCGCCCACGCAGACCCGGACCATCCAGAAACTGAGATACATGACGGACCCCCTGTCAAAGGATACGCTCATTGCAGGGCCAAGCGCCCTGTATCTCTATGCTTCAATCGATCAGGAGGATACCAACTGGATTGTGGTCCTCAAGGATGTGGGCCCGGACGTGTCGGTGCGGACCGCCCGGGAGGGAGAGAATCACATTCCGGACAACCTTCCAGAAAGGGAACTGGTGAGGGGCTGGCTCAAGGCGTCACACAGGGCGCTCGACCGAAAACGGTCAAGGCCGTGGAAGCCCTGGCATCCTCTGACACAAAAGGCCCAGAAACCGGTCTCACCGGGGAAGGTCACGGAATATGCCATTGAGATCCTGGCTACGGCCAACCTGTTCAAGACCGGGCACCGGATCTGCCTGGAGATCATGAGCATGGACATGCCCACCGGAACGGCCGGCTTCACGAATGTGGAATATATCCCTTATCACGTATGCAGCAGCAAAACGACCGCCCACAAGATATACCACAGCGAGGAATATCCCTCGCATCTGCTGCTGCCGGTGATAGAAAAGGACAACGGGAAGTAGGTGCCGAGCCTCCGATCCACTGAATCTGGTGGGCGCCGCCGCATCTGGTGGGATCGGAGGACCGCCTGTGGCGGAATTCAGCAGGGGCATAGGAATATAAACTTTAAAATCAAATAGTTGTATCGAATATAAGCCGGCGATCGGTTTTGGCACCGGTCTTGATAAGCTTTGATACGAGATGAGGGATTCATTGAGATAATAGGGGGATTCCGGGAAGACGTCCATCATTAGACTTTTTCGATCGAGGTGCATGCAGAAATCCGGACGGGCCTTGTCCGGTCAACCGTGAGAGATCGTACAGGCAAAGGGAAGCGCTTGCCCTCGGTATCCTGACGGCAGGCATGACATGGATGCCCGTTGACCCGAGAGATTCCAATGAGAAGAACAGATCACTGGGGGGAGTTTCCTGTCTGTGACATATCGCGCTACCACAGTGCGTTTCGTGAAATCGTGGATGAGATCGGGAAAGATCCACCTCTGCTAAACGCCAGGGTAAGAACGGAAAAGGTGATAGGCGGGGACAAGAGGCCGATGGAAGGGAAGAACGAGAAAACTGTGAGGTCTCGGGGCACTTGGCATAAAGAAATGGATTTTCGCGGGTGTCAAAACGGCGGATGACCGGAACGCCAGGTTTCAGAAGGGGAGGAAAGCCATGGGAATCGTGGAATATGAAAAGAATGGGCATATGGCGATTATCAGGATGAACGACCTGCGAAAGAGAAATGCTTTGAGCGTGGAGATGTTTGAAGGGCTGGGAGAGGCCTGGAGACGCTACGAGGAGGACAAGGAGGCCTGGGTGGCCATTTTAACTGGAAGCGGTGACGCTTTTTGCTCAGGCGCCGATTTCGCGTCCATCAAGAAGATATCAAAGGGGGGTGATCCCCTGGACGTGTGGCTGGATTGCATGGCCAAGGACCCTTTTTTCGGCGACAAACTGGAAAAGCCCACCATTGTGGCATTCAACGGGTACTGCCTGGGAGGCGGCCTGGACATGGCACTGAAAGGGGACTTGAGAATTGCCGCCAAAAGGGCGAGATTTCAGATCGTGGAGGTCAATTTGGGATTCCCTCTGGTCTTGCTGGACAATCTGCCTTTTGCCGTTTGCGCGGAGCTCGTGTCCGGCGGTTCATTGAGCGCAGACAGGGCCTATGAAGTGGGGCTGGTGAACAAAGTGGTCCCGGACGACCAACTGATGGATGCTGCAAGGGGGATGGCCGAAGAGCTTATTTCGAGACCGCCCCTGGCGGTCTTTCATGGACTCAAAATGTTGCGGGATCTGAGAAGAAAGGCCGCGCCCGTGCCCAGTAATCTTGATGTGGCCCATATGGTGGATTTGCAGAGGGAGCTTCAGAAATCGGAGGACTGCAAAGAAGCCGTTGCGGCCTTTGTGGAGAAGAGAAAACCGGTCTTCAAAGGCCGCTGATATGGAGCAGGGGAGCCGGGAGAGCATGGAAGGGGCCTGGCCCGGGAAAGCGGACGGTCCGGCGGATTCCGGGGTCCGGATGCAGGCATTTGAACATTCAAATAAAGGGAGAGCACGTTTATGAAATATCGAGTGGCGGTTGACAGCGGAGGCACGTTTACGGACGGCGTATTGATCAACGGAAAGGGAGAGGTGTTCACGGCCAAAGCCCATACCACGCCTCAGGACCTCACCGTCGGGACCATCGAGTGTCTTTCAAAGCTGGCGTTCCATTCCGGACTGACCCTCAAGAGTATGCTGAGCGGGACCGGGACCATCGTACACGGGACCACCCAGGCTACCAATATCGTGGTGTCCCGAACGGGCGCCAGGCTCGGGACGATCACCAC
>CAYVUX010000227.1:0-6207 GCA_964455075.1 uncultured Desulfobacteraceae bacterium
ACGAATTAAGTTAAAAAGACTTTATCCGAATCTGTAAGTGTTACATGGTACTAGTATTCGGTTTCACAACCATGTTTGTATTATTCAGTTCAACAGTGATGGCATTAGATTATTATCGAAAGTCAGTTGTAGGACATTTTAACCATGACACTTTCTTAGACAGAGTCATTAGTGATCCCATGAATGATGAATTATTTATTTGGTTTGGCAAAGGGCCTAGCTGGGTTTCGTTTGGCACTGAGGCTGGAGTCGCTCAAGCCCTTTCAACTCTGCCCGAATTGAGTTTATTCTCTGAGTATTTCCCCGGAAAGGGCAAAGACGATATTTACGAGGGATGGGGCGCTCGATTTAGCACAAGCATCACAAGGGAAGATCTTGACTCAGAAGATCTAGATTCCCCGTTCTCAGCACTTGGTGCAAGCATGGCAGTGGGGGATTTTAATGGTGATGGCCTTGACGACTTGGTAGTTGGGATGCCGCTTTCGACGGTAAATGGGCAAAAAAATGCGGGAAAAGTCGCCATCTTTTTTGGAGGGCCGAGCTTTCCGCTAGCACATCGACTAATTTCACAAGGCACCCGGGATTGGGGACTCCGGGTTTGGGGAGAACCTGAAGCTGGAGACCAATTTGGAGAGGCTTTAGCTACTGGAGATTTTAACTGCGATGGCTATTCCGATCTAGCCATTGGCGTACCGAAACAAGATATTGGCGCCTTTAAAAATGCTGGCCTGGTTCACTTGATTTATGGAAGCATTATAGGCCTTTATTCGTCGGATGACCGATTATGGGAAAAGGTCATTCCTGATGAAGAAGTAACGGCGTACGATCATTTTGGTTACGCTCTTACTAGTGGTAGGTTTAATGGCAATGAAATATGTGATGGTCTTGCTGTAGGAGCACCTGGAGAAGAAATTGATGGCCATAAAAGTGCAGGCGCTGTTTTTGTTTTTTATCCGGAAGAGGGCAAGAAGCTTAATCCTAGTAACGTGGATAAAATTCACCAAAATTCAGGGCTGGTTAAAAGTAGGGCTGAGGACTATGATCGTTTTGGATCGTCATTGGGAAAAATTGTACACTCCACTTATGACGGCCTCTGGATAGGTGCTGTTGGTGAAGACTCATCAACCTGTAATCCAATCCAGACTTTTTATCACCGACTGGAAGCGAATTCTTCAGGAATTGATATTCATGCAGAAGACAGGGCGTATTGTGGACTTTTTCCCCCGGATCTAGTCGAAAGATCGGTTGGCATAGTAAGCGAATTCATCACCGACTATGGTTCAATAGCTTTCTATTTTCCCAATAAGGATCCATCCGAAATGGAGCTTACAGTGTTAATTCCAGGTAGTGGCTCTGAACCTGCTCCCCCTGGTGATTCTAACAATCCATATCCGTGTACGACAAATCCTCTTGTTTATCTTCATTATTCTGCCTGGATTACGGCAGCCATTAATGCCAATGAGGCTCTAGTAACGCCCCAATTTGACAACAAACACTTTGGAAATCTCAACGAGTGCTTAAACGACCCCGACGGAGACGGCATACCAACTGGTGATTACATAACCTCCAGTGGGTATCGAGCTTTATGGGGCCACCCAATTGGAGCTGATGATTGGGTGAATCATATTGTAGATGACCTCCAAAAAATTGGATTTGAAACAGACGGTAAATTTAAACTCTTTGGTCATTCGGCAGGAGGGCAGTTTGTCTCACGTTATTTGTGGAAACATGCTGAAAGAACAACCCGGGTAATAATTGAAGCCCCTGGTTCGTATTTAAAGGACATAAATGACGCGTGGGCCAGCGGATTGGGAGAATATAGTCGCTGGCAGCATTGGCCTAATAACGTATGGAAAAAAGTTAGATACAACCCGATCCTCGATATGGGAAAACCAAATCAGCGTTGGCCCGCAATTATGCAGAGACCCATAAGAATCCTGATAGGGGAAGAGGACGGCGTAGAGCGCGATAAGCATACTGGAGATATAACGCAAGATGATTGCAACCGTTTGAACATTGCGCTCCAATGGCAGACTGATTTAAATAGTAAATATGGCGGACATCCTGGAACTGAAAAAATTGAATTCTGTGTATACAAAGGGGGAAACCACTGGTCAAAAACCACGTCAGATGAGGCGGCATCCTGGCTCATAAATGGATTACCTACAGGGAATTGCATAGCATGTCCTGCGGTTCCCTCCCGCTGTTTAGACGATGCACCATATCCTTATACTAAGTGTCTGGAACTTGATATTCGCGTCAACAACGTGGATGGACCTGTGACAGTTTCTCAAGGGGATACGTTTTCTGTCAGTCTGAGTTTGGATCCCGCCGGGCATGAAGGCCAGATCGCTGATTGGTGGTTGGCCGCTCTGACTACTTCTGGCTGGGTATCCTTCGTGGTTGGGTTTGATGCATTTGGTTGGGAAGAGGGTCTCCACTGCATCACGCTGCCTCTGGTCAGTTTCTCAAACCTCGGAATTTCTCAACCGCCTCTAAGTACTGGACAAAATTATATTTTCTTTGCGGCTGACGACAACTCTGATGGCTTCCCGGACGTGACCTGGGCGGACTATGTCCAGATCAATGTTCAATAGAAGGTCACAAATCCAGACCCGACAGCATTGATTGGACGCTTAGCGAGATGAGTGTAGGCAATAAAAAAGGTTTAGTTTCATGCGGTACATGGCGTTATCTGTTTGAAAAAGGCGTTGAAAATCATTTTGAAGCTGAATACGGAATACCCTTAAGGAGAGTCATCGGAGCATCGGACAGAATGGAATTTAAAGAGACCTGGCAGCAGATGCTTCGGAGGATGAAAACATTGATGAGCCGCAAGCAAGGTCCGGTTACTCCCTGGGATTTATGTATCTGGGAGAGCTTTAATCGGGCCCGGGGCAGAGCAGAGCCGCCCCCGAAAATCTGAAAAAGGCCAAGTCCATGTTTTAGGAGATGGGAACGAACTATTGGCTTGGCAGGATGTGGGACCTGGTTTGGGCATCATTCCAAGAATTCCAAGAGTGGGTACGATACTGTTCCTGGAAACCCTACGGGCGAAGCCAAAGTCGGGCTTGGATTTTGGACGAAGGTTTCTTGGTCGAATCCATGCGCCATAACCGACGGGGGCCTGCTGCGCGGAACTTGACACCCGGGGTGACTGCCACCTATACTTGCCTCGCCGGGAGGGGTCGCGCATAGAAAGCAAAGCGATCCGGCTCAGTGGATTTGGAGCATCCAGCCTATGAACCGATTCGAGCCTCCTCCGCGGAGGGAGTATCTTCAAAGGCAGAGGGAGGAACACGGCCGACTCGTTTTCGGCGTCTTTCCTGCGCAGTATCCCCGGGAGATCCTGTGGGCGATGAATGTGATCCCGGTCGAAATCTGGGATCCTCCGCTGGAAGTCGGTCATGCCAACGCACACCTGCAGCCCTATATCTGTTCGGTGGTGAGGCTCGGTCTCGAGCTGATCCTGCAAGGAAAGTGCGACGACCTGGACGGCTTTCTGTTCCCCCATACCTGCGACTCCATCCAGAATCTGGCCTCCATTGTGTACGACTACCTGGAGCTCGAGATCCCGTGCTACTTCTTCTATCCTCCCAAGGCTCCCTACACAGAGGCCTCCAGGGCCTATTACAAAGGCCAACTGGCGGATTTCCTCGCCCGGTTGGAAAAGCAGCTGGGCCCGGTGAACGGTGACGCGCTCAAACAAAGCGTGGATAAGGGACGCCGAGCGGCTGTGCTCTTGAGGACACTCTACGAAAGGCGGGCCCGTGGAGAAGTCCGCGCAAGCAACGAGGAGTTTTACCGGGTGGTTCGGCAGGGTGAATTTCTCCATCCCGACGATTTTATCCCCCTTCTGGAGGCCTTTCTGGAAAAGACCTCGGGCGGTGTGGCATCGGGCTCCGCCGTGATCTTGAGCGGAATTGTTCCGAATCCGCCCGAGATCCTGTCCCTCCTGGATCGTCTCGGTCTCTGGGTGGCGGACGACGACCTGCTTTGCTGCAGTCGCAGGCTGCCGGGTGCCGAAAGCCTTGCCCGGGATCCTCTGGAGGAGATGACCGAGGCCTACTTCTCCATGCCTCCTTGCTGCACCAAGGCCTCTCCCATCGGCGAACGCCTGGATGCGCTTCTCGATAAGGCAGAGCAAAGCAGTGCAAAGGGCGTCATTTTTGCCACGGTCAAGTTTTGCGAGCCCGAGCTTTTCGATCTTCCTCAGCTGATCGAGGGCCTGAAGGAGAAGGGATTGGCCGTACTGGCCATTGACACGGAACTGAATCAAGGCCTGAGCGGTCAGCTGGCGACCCGGCTGGAGGCATTCGCCGAGATGATGGAGGCGTAGCATGGCGGGGAAAAACCTTCGTTTCAACCTGATGAAAGACGTGGGTGCGCCGGCCCTGATGGGGTTCTCAAGGCTGCGCAAGAAGAGGCGTGCTCCATTTCCGCACTTGGGCCCGCCCCTCCGCTCAACCCGGCGGCTCAAGGAGGTCATGACCCGGCACTACTTTCTTTCGCGCTACGCCGAGGGCGCCAAGCCCGTAGCCTGGGTCACCAGCGGGGCCCCGGTCGAATTGCTGAGGCCTTTCGGATTCTACACGATCTATCCGGAGAACCACGGGGCGTTGTGCGGCGCTCAAAAGATGGGCCCGGAGCTTTGCAGCATCGCCGAGGAGCACGGCTACCACCAGGATCTCTGCTCCTATGCCCGCATTGACCTCGGCGTATCCCTTTCGGGGAAGACCCCCGTGGGCAGGCTTCCCAAGCCCGATCTGCTTTTCGCCTCGAACAACATCTGCCAGACCGTAGTGTACTGGTATAAGGCCCTGGCCCAATTCTGGGATGTTCCCCTCATCGTCTTCGACACGCCGTACAACTTCCAGGAGATTGCCGACAACGACGTGACGTACATGGTGCGGCAGATCGAAGAGATGATCCCCACGCTGGAGAGGGTATCGGGACGAGCCTACAGCGACAAGAAATTCCGGGAGGTGATTCGGCTGGCCAAGGAGACGTCCGACACCTGGGGCCGGGTCCTGGCCACCATGAAGGCGAGACCGGCCCCCATGACCATTTTTGACGCATTTGCTCACCTGGCCCCCATTGTTTCGCTGCGGGGCCTTCCCGTGGCATTGGAATACTACCGCTTGCTTCTCCGGGAGCTCGAGGAAAGGGTCGATCGGGGTATCGGCGGGATCCTGGACGAGAAAAAGCGGCTCATGTGGGACAACATCGCCATCTGGTACAAGGTGAAGGACTTTTCGCTGCTCTTCGCGGAAAGGGGCCTGAATTTCGTCACGGCGACCTACACGAATGCCTGGGCGGAAACGGCCCCCCACATGGACGAGAGCCGGCCCCTGGAGTCCATGGCCCGGACCTACAGCCTGGTCATCCTGAACAACAATCTGAACCACCGGCTGAACCTGATGGAACGCTTGATCCGTGAATACCGGGTGGATGGGCTGGTGATTCATTCGGCAAAGAGCTGCAAACCTTACTCGGTCGGCCAGTATGATCTCAAGAGGCTGCTGCTCGAACGCCTAGGGGTCCCTTCGGTGGTGATCGAGGCCGACATTACGGACTCCAGGGCCTTTTCCGAGGAACAGGCGCAGACACGGCTGGAGGCGTTCTTTGAGGCCCTGGGCGTGTAAGTGCAAACCCGCGGGGTCACACCTTTTGCACTGCCCCGTCTATGCCGTGGACCGGACGGATCTTGAAGTTCTATGGGAGGAAGCGCTTGGGATCTGTAGCAGGCATTGACGTGGGTTCGTTGAGCACCGAAGCCGTGTTGCTCGATCCGGCCGGGAACCTCGCCGGGTACAGCATCAAACCCACGGAGGCGCACAGCACGGAAGCGGCGGAGGCGGCCCTGGCGGCGGCTCTTGCCGGGGCCGGGATGAGGCGGGGAGACCTCGCCGGCATCGTGGCCACAGGATACGGTCGGATATCGGTCCCTTTTGCGGGAAAGAAGGTCACCGAGATTTCCTGCCACGCCCTGGGGGCCTGCCGGCTGTTCCCGGATACGGGGGTGGTGATCGATATCGGAGGCCAGGACTCCAAGGTCATCCGCGTGGGTGAAGGCGGGAAAGTCCTCGATTTTACAATGAACGACAAGTGCGCCGCGGGTACGGGGCGATTTCTGGAAGTCATGGCCGCGAAACTCGGTTTGTCCCTGGAGGATATGGGAGAACTTTCCCTGAGTGCGGCCGGAGA
>CAYVUX010000228.1:0-6187 GCA_964455075.1 uncultured Desulfobacteraceae bacterium
TCCGACCCAAATCTGAGCGTCAATTCTGTGAATTTATTTTTGAGTGAGCCCTTAGAGCTCTTCGGAAAGCAGGATGGCCTCTGCGACCTGGCGCATGGATTTCCGCGAGTCCATGCTCCTTTTCTGGAGCCATCTGTAGGCTTCTTTCCCGTCAAGGCGTCTTCTAAGCATGAGCACTTCTTTCGCTTTTTCAACAAGCTTGCGGGTTTCCAGCTCTTCCTGAATTACCTTGGTCTTGACCATGAGTTCCGTGTTCATGATAGCCACAGCCGCCTGGTTGGCCACAGTTGTAATGAGGTTCACCTCGGTTTCCGAGAAGTCGTGCGGTTCGGCCGTAAACACATTGAGAACTCCGATCGCCTTCCCGTCCTTTCCCTGAAGGGGAACCCCGGCCATGGAGACAAGGCCCAGTTTCTTGGCCATCTCCTTCTCTTTGAAGCGGGGCTCCTTCAGTACATCCTTGACGATCAGGGGTTTGTTCTGGCTGGCTACGTATCCGACTACTCCTTCGGCCATGGTGAGAGACCGATCCTTCATGTACTCGGGGTCAATGGCCTGGGTCGCCTTCAGTCGAATCGTTCGGGGGATTTCGCTCTCGTCGATGAGCCAGAGCGAACAGATTTCCACTCCCGTAACCTTGGCCGTCACCATGACAATGAGTTTGAGGATATCCTCTAAGTACTGCTCCGAGGTAATGGCCCGGGAGATATCCGTAACGGCTTTGATGTACTTGTCGTAAATCTCAGGAGTTGTCTTTTCCATAAGAGAATAGATGAATCCGCAACATGAGAAGAGGGTCTGTGCTCCCTCTTCAATGGTCTGCGCTTTGAATTTCCTAATTTACATCCTATCTTTTCGGCCGAAGGATTTCAATAGGAGGCTAGAGCTCGGGCGTTTGACCTCCTAAAGGCTTATTTTTCTTTGAATCCGAAGAAGTGCGCATTCCGCATGAACCATAATCCAAATCGAAATCGGGATCCCAATCGAAATCGAAAATATATCGAGTTTCCATCCATAAATGGCTCTTTTTTTCGCACCCTGACGGGTGACGCAGACCCCACACCCTTCGGGCGGGTCCGCAGTTTCCTTGATCTTGTGAAATCCGCCTCAGGCGGACTCATTTATGAAACCGGGAACCCGCTGCGAAGCAGTGGGACTGAGTCACCGCAAAGCGGTGCGAAGAATAGCAAACCTCCTACTGCCCAGAAGTGATTCGTGGATGGGCACTATCGAGGAGGCTTCCGCCGGATGCGAAAGTGCTGACGATTTCGATCCCGATAGCGATTTCGATGCCGACGTACCCGGGGACCCGCCGGAGAGTGGAGATGTAATTCGCACCTTTCCTCCTCCCGGCTGCCGGTCTCCGCTGAAGGACGCACGAGTCCGGCTTATTTGCCCAATGGTGTGCAGGGAGAGTTCTCTTGTTCCGCAGGCGCAAACCAATGCGGCAACACAAAGGAAGAAGGTAAAGGCCGGAGATCAGATGCGTCCAAGGAGACGTCGAGGCAGGTTGTCGAAGCCGCCGTTGGACATGAAGAGCACCAGATCGCCGCTTGTCACGATTTCTATAAGGGACTCAAGCAGCTCGTCCGTCCCGGGGTGGTAGGAGGCTGAAAGGCCCTGATCAAGCAGGTCTTTCACCAGCCGTTCGGACGAGAACCTTTGAGACGCGGGAATCTTTTCCATCAACGGGGGACGGGGAATCAGGACGCGGTCCGCCCCTGCGAAAGCCCCGGCATACTGCGATTGGAAAACGTTTCGCCTGCTGGAGTTGGAGCGGGGTTCGAAAACAACGATGAGACGCCTCCCAGGGTGTCTCTCGCGTACAGCCTGGACGGTTTTTCGCACCGCGGTGGGATGGTGTGCAAAATCATCCAGGATCCAAACGCCGTGCTTTCGCCCCAGCACCTCCAATCTCCGGCGCGCCCCCATGAAAGAACGAAGAGCTCCCTGGATACAGCTCCGGGAAATGTTGAGGTGGTGGGCGAGGGCGGTGGCCGAGAGCAGGTTCGACAGATTGTGCTCGCCGTACATGGGCGTTTCTATAGAAAGCGGCGGGCCATCGGGCGGGAGGATCTCAAGATGCGTCATGTTTTTTTCGTATCCGGAAAACCGCAAGGTCCAATCGTTGCGGGCGCCCAATCCATAAGTAAGCGCAGGGCAGCGAACGCGTTTCAGCTCCTGCCGTAGGACGGAGTCGTCCCCGTTCGCGATAAGCATGCCGCCGCGCGGGATCAGATCCAGAAGTTTCCTGAAACCGGCAACCACGTGCGCCAGGTCCCTGTAGATATCCGCATGGTCGAACTCAATGCCGGATACGATCACGGCCCAGGGGTTGTAATGGACAAATTTGGGACCTTTGTCAAAAAACGCCGTGTCGTACTCATCCCCTTCGACAACAAAAAAAGGCCCTTTCCCCTCTCTGAAATTCCTGCGGAAATTCCGGGGTATCCCTCCGATCATGAACCCGGGCTCCTCTCCTCCCTGCTGGAGTATCCACGCAACCAGCGAAGCCGTTGTTGTTTTGCCGTGGGTCCCGCTGACCACAACGGAGCGCCGGCCCTCGAGGGCGAAATGGCGGAGACCCTGGGGAAAGGAAAGATACGGAATGCCGGCCTGTCCCAGCGCAACGGCCTCGGGATTCTCCCGTGTGATGACATTGCCCACAATGACCAGATCCGGGGTGGGAGAGTGGAGGTGGCGGGCATCGTATCCGTCACGCAACGGTATGCTCAGGGTCTTCAGCAAATCGCTGATGGGCGGGTACACATGCTGGTCGGAGCCGGTCACCTCGTAGCCACGGGTCTTCAAGAGCCCGGCCAGAGAAGCCATGCCCGTTCCGCAGACTCCCATGAAATGCACGCGTTTGACAACCTCGGGCAGACGGTTGAGGGCCGGGGCGAGATGGGCGCCAGCCCCGAGGCCTTTGCCGGACGGCGTGAATTCGGATGTGTTGGACTGCTGTTTTTCCATAAGTCCGTGCGGTTTTTTTGCTCTGTTCCTCGGCGGCTCCCGTGAAATCGGGTGTCCGTGACTTTAGAAGCGAATCAAAAACTCTTGCCCTTTTTGGAAATGTTTGCTATTTTGTCAGATTCTGATCTTCCAAGCAAGTACCAGATGGGCTTCCCGGGGATTTCCCGGTAAAGTGCCCAAAAGGAGAATTTCAATGGCAAAAGTATGCGAGATTTGCGGAAAGCGACCCATGGTCGGTTACAACGTCAGCCACGCCCACAACAAAACAAAAACCCGCTGGTATCCTAATCTTCAACGGGTGAGGTGTGTACAGGACGGGCAGGTGAGGAAGATTCGGGTTTGTACCCAGTGCATCAAGTCCAACCGTGTGATAAAAGCGTAAGCCCTCCAAGGCCGAAACCGCCGCCCGACAAAACGTCACAGCCTTTCCACGATCAGGACATTCTTTATTTTTTTGATGCTGCCCATGATATCCTGGAGTTGATCGTAGTCTTCCACTTCGATTGTGAAATGAGCGATTCCCTTGTTGTCCATTGTGGTAGTGACCTCGGCCTGGATGATATTCGCATCCTTCTTTGTCATGATCGCGCTGATATCGGCAAGGACTCCTTTTCTCTCTACGCTGGTGACCTTGAGCCGGGCGAGATACTTTTCCTCTCCGGATGGTTCCCAAGAGACTTCTACGAGCCTCTCCGGCGGAGCGTTTTGCACATGACGGCATTTATGATGATGGATGGTGATGCCGCGGCCTCTCGTGATGAATCCGATCACCTTTTCGCCGGGTACCGGATGACAGCAATTGGCGAATCGAACCAGCATGTCGCTGATTCCTTTGACTGTGATTCCATGCTCAGGCTTCCTTCGTCTCAACCGTTCCACGACTTTGCCTACTAAGCCGGGGACCTTCTCCGGTTTGATGCCCAGCTTGGGCTTCAACCGCCCCACCACCTGCCTCGGGGAAAGCTCGCCGAATCCGATTTGTGCGATCATATCTTCCGTGCTATGAAGGGAGAACTCGCCGGCAATCGCGTCGAGCTGTTCGCTTTTCATGATATTGGACAGTGTAATGTTCTCTCGTTTGAACTCCTTTTCCAGGATATGTTTGCCGAGCTGGACGCTTTCCTCCTTTTCCTGCTTTTTCACCCACTGCCGGATCTTGGTTTTCGCCCTCGAGGTATTCACAAACTCCAACCAATTCTTGCTGGGATGCTGCTTCGGAGAGGTGATAATTTCAACGATCTCGCCGGTCTTCAGTTCGTGTCGGAGAGGAACCATTCTCCCGTTCACCCTGGCCCCCATGCACTTGTCCCCGATTTCGCTATGAATGCTATAGGCGAAATCCACGGGAGTGGCCCCTTTGGGGAATGCTTTCACATCCCCGGCAGGGGTGAACACATAGACCTCGTCGGAGAAGAGGTCCATCCGAACGCTTTCGAGAAATTCGCCCGGATCTTTGAGATTCTGTTGCCATTCCATCAACTGCCTGAGCCATGCAAACTGCCGGTCATCCGTCCTGTTGGCGGGGCCTCCGCCCTCTTTATATTTCCAGTGCGCGGCAATGCCTTCCTCAGCCACCCTATCCATGTCCCAGGTGCGTATCTGGATTTCCATGCGCTGGCCCAGAGGGCCGATGACCGTGGTATGAAGGGATTGATACATGTTCGCCTTCGGAACGGATATATAGTCTTTGAATCTGCCCTGAATCGGCTTCCACATAGAGTGGATGTGTCCCAGAGCTCCGTAACACTCTTTGATGCTGTTGACGATGACCCGGAAAGCAACGAGATCGTACACCTGGTTCACGGAAAGATTCTGCTCCATCATCTTCTTGTAAATGCTGTAAAAATGCTTGTCCCGGCCCTTGACAACGGCCTTGATGTGAGCCTCTTCGAGTTTCCGGGTAAGAAGATTTCCGGCCTCTTGGATTAACTTTTTCCGCTCATCCCGCCGCTGGGCGATTTCGCTCTGTATTTTCTCGTAGATTTCCGTCTCCAGGTAGTAGAGACAGAGGTCTTCCAGGGTGGATTTCAGCCAGTTGATCCCCATTCTTCCTGCAAGGGGAGCGTAGATCTCAAGGGTTTCCGCTGCGATGAGTTTCTGCTTCTGGGGCGTTTGGAATCCGAGGGTGCGCATGTTGTGGAGACGATCTGCGAGTTTCACGAGAATGACCCGGATGTCGGAGGACATGGCGAGGATCATCTTTCGCACGTTTTCGGCCTGTCTCTGTTTTCGGCTCGAAAAATGAACCTTGCTGATTTTGGTAACACCATCCACAATCGCCGCCGTCTCTTCCCCAAAAAGGCGGCTGATCTCGTCGAGGCTCGCACTGGTGTCTTCAAGAGTATCATGGAGGAGGCCGGCCGCCACGCAGACCACATCCATTTTCATCTGTGTGAGGATATAAGCCGCCTCAAGGGTATGGGAAAGGTAGGGTTCACCGGACAGTCGAATCTGCCCCTGGTGAACCTTGGCGGAATAGACGTAGGCCTTCTCCAGCAACTCGATGTTCGCTTTGGGATGATAGCTCAGGATCTGAGCCGTGATGTCATTGAACCGAATCATACAACGTCTTTATCTTGTCGCGTACACGGGCCACGGCCTCAGCGACCGGAATCATGGAGCTTTCCGGCTCCGCCCTGAGTTTCATCTCCACCTCGCCCTTCTTGATGCCCTTCGTGCCTGCTGTTACGCGTACCGGAATGCCCTGAAGATCGGCGTCTTTAAACTTGACCCCCGCGCGCTCCTCCCGGTCATCGATCAGGACGTCAATGCCGAGTTCCAACAAGCCTTGATAGATCCGCTCTGCGGTTTCCACGACTTGCGGTTCGTGCATTTGAACGGGCAGGATTGTCACCTCGAATGGGGCAAGGGGAATGGGAAAGATGATCCCATCCTTGTCGTGATTTTGTTCGATAGCGGCGGCTACCGTCCTTCCCACGCCGATCCCGTAGCAGCCCATGATCATGGGACGCTCACTGCCCTTTTCGTCAAGAAAGTGGGCTTTTAGCGCCTCGCTGTATTTCGTGCCCAGTTTGAAGATGTGTCCGACTTCAATTCCCTTGCGGAAGGAGAGCGGCCGGCTGCAGCGGGGGCAGGGGTCGTCCGGAGTGATCATGCGCAGATCTCCGAATCGTTGGACCCGGAAATCCCTGCCCATATTTACATTCCTCAAATGGAGATCCTTTCGGTTTCCCCCGGTGACGAAGTTCTCCAT
>CAYVUX010000229.1:0-5437 GCA_964455075.1 uncultured Desulfobacteraceae bacterium
CCCTGTTTGGCGTTCAGGTCTCGGCCACCATGGTGAAAAACGAAACCGGTGTCCCTGTGATCATGATGGTCTCTTTTTTAGATCTTACCGAGCAAAAGGAGCTGATGAAGTTCATGATGCAGTCGGACAAGCTGTCTTCATTGGGACAGCTTGCAGCCGGCCTTGCCCATGAGCTCAGAAACCCGCTGGCCGTGATCAGTTCCTGCTCACAGTTCTGCCTGGACAGCATGGCCCTGGACCGCCTGATCAAAGAAAATTTCCAAGTCATCCATCGCAACTCCAGACGGGCCAGTGAGCTCATCAACGACTTGCTCGCCTTTGCCAGACCCACGCATTTTGAATGGAGCGAAGTTGATGTAAACGAGGTGATCAAAAAGATGTTGCGAATGGCCAGGCTTGAGAGCCGATCTGTCGGAATTCAATATAAATTACGGCTCAAAAAGGAGTTGCCCGCCATCAAAGGGGATGAAGAGAAACTGGGACAGGCTTTTTTGAATCTCATCCAGAATGCAACCCAGGCGGTTTCGAGGACCGGAACCATTACCCTTCGGACACGGTTTATCGCCTCTGAAAAACGGGTGGAGGCAAGTATCATGGATGACGGCCTTGGTATCCCCAAAGAGTATCGGGACAAAATCTTTGACCCGTTTTTTACCACCAAAGAACGCGGGACAGGTCTTGGATTGAGTATCTGTCACACCATGGTGACCCAGCACGGAGGGGCCATTACTGTGGAGGATGGAGACGCGGCGGGCACAAAGATCTGTGTAAAACTGCCGGTTTTGTCTGATGGAGAGGAGGCGCAAGATGGCGGCACAGATTCTGCTGGTGGATGATGATCGGGATTTTCGATGGGCCACGGGAAACCTGTTAAAGAACTCGGGTTATACGATCCTGGAGGCCCAAGATGGCCAAGAAGCCTTGAGGATTTTGGACGGCAAGGTCCCGGATCTGGTGCTTCTCGATGACCGGATGCCGCGAAAAAACGGCATGGAAGTGGCTCAGGAGATGGCCCAACGCATCCCCGTGATACCCATCATTATGATCACCGCCTATGGGGATGTGAAGTCTGCGGTCAAGGCCATGAAAATCGGCGTATACGATTATGTGACCAAGCCGGTGGATAATAACGATCTGTTGTTTAAGGTCCAGAGAGCTCTGGAGAAACAAAATCTTGTCAAGGAGGTTTCCCGCTTAAGAAAAGTATTAAGTGAGCGGGCCTCCCTTTACGACCGTATGGGCAGGAGCGATGAAATAAAGGAACTCGTGAATCTGATTGAAAAAGTGGCGCCCACCGGGTTGACCGTGTTGATTGAGGGAGAAAGCGGTTCGGGTAAAGAGCTTGTGGCCCGGGCCATTCATGGGCTGAGCAAAAACCGGGAAGGTCCCTTTGTGGCGGTAGACTGCGGCGCCATTCCCGAAACCCTGATTGAGAGTGAACTTTTCGGATATATGAAAGGGGCTTTCACCGGGGCCGACACGGCCAAGCCGGGTCAGTTTGAACTGGCAGACGGGGGGACCCTGTTTCTCGATGAGGTGGGCAATCTCCCGTATCAGGCCCAGCAGAAGCTCCTCAGGGCCATGCAGGAGCGTGTCATTCAGAGATTGGGTGGAAAAAAACCGCATCCCATAAATGTCAGGATCATTGCCGCGACCAATCAATCCTTAGAAAAGGATATGGGATCAGGCGGGTTTCGAGCGGACCTCTATTTCAGACTCAAGGAATTCTCCCTCAGGGTCCCCCCGTTACGGGAAAGGGCGGATGACCTGTCGTACCTCATCAAGCGATTCATGGACGAGGCCCAGGAGGAGCTCAAAAAGCGGTGTGGGGGACTTTCCAAGGAGGCTGCGGCCCACGTATTCGCTTATGACTGGCCCGGCAATGTCAGGGAGCTGAAAAACATGATTCGTCAGGGCGTGCTCCTTTGCCCTGAAAACGGTTCGCTTACCCTGGATTACCTGCCACTGAGTCCTCAGGAGGAGGTCCCTGCCGCATGGGAAGGTGCCGGATCCCTCAAAGAGGCGGTCCGCTCCGCAGCAGAGCAGACCGAAACCCACATCATCCAAAAAACCCTGGCCGACACCGGGGGCAACAAAAGTGAAACCGCCCGGCGCCTCAAAGTGGATTATAAGACGCTTTTGAGAAAGATTAAGGCGTATGGGATTGAGTAGGGGCAGACTCGCTCCCATAAAGCAGTTCACCGGCGCGATCTTCGCTGTCTGAGGTATGTCCAAACGGCGCCCGTAAAGCCTATAATGGCGAGAATGATGAATAGAATGGTCAGGGTAGTCATCTTAAATACCTCCGTCAACTACATAACCCCAGGCAAAGAAACCAAATGCGGCAAATAATCCGATAATGAGGTTGGGGAGGCTCCAGTGGTCGTGAACCATGTTCCCTACGACAGCCACAAGCGCGATCCCCTTGCTTATATCATAAAGGTATTTGGCGGTGCTTTCTCTCTGCCGTTTGTTCATAAGATCTGATGCTATATGTGTGGTAATTCTCTGTCAAGGTCAGAATGGTTTATCCCCTGTGATGCAGGTTTCAGCCGCCTGCCCTGATGAAAAGTTTTATGGATCTTGTGCCCCAATTGGGTCAGCCATGCCATAGCATTCCCCCTCCTTAAGCAACGTCCTTTGTGATCCTCTCAAGGCAACAATACAACTACTTCAATGGGTTATCCGATGTGGCCGGTTATGGCACGTTCGATGCAGAGAAATCAGGCGCAGGGCACAAGGGGTATGGGTTAGCTGAACCCAGTAATCCCGCCACAGGCGGGAAACCTCTGAACCCAGAACCTTAAACCTCTGAACCCCTAAACCGATGACCCAAGACTTGGACGTACTCATTGTAGACGATAACGAAGAGGTGATCTGGATGATCGGTAATGCCCTGGACCTCGCCGGCTTTATTGTGGATGCAGCCACAACCGCGGAAGAGGGCATTGAAAAAATTCGGACCCACCCCGAGGTAAAAGCGATTGTCCTCAACTATGTGTTGCCGGACATGAGCGGGCTCCAGGTTCTTAAACAGTTAAAAGGAGAGGGATACGGAGCAAAGGTCATCGGGATATCCGCATTCGATGATGTACAAAGACGTTTTCTCGATGCCGGCGCCATGGCCTTTCTGGAAAAGCCCTTTGAACTGAATGATCTTGTGCGTCTGTGCGGGGAGGCCGTGAATGGCCACGGATCCCCGGCGGATATCAAGTGTTCATAAACCGAATGCAAAGAAAGGAGGTGAAATCGTATGGCAATGGAAAAATCGATGGCTTCCGCAAGTCTGGCTGAAGTTGTGGACAGGATTCTCGACAAAGGCGTGGTGGTGGATGCATGGGCCAGGGTATCCCTGGTCGGTATCGAACTGCTCGCTGTTGAGGCGCGGGCCGTGGTGGCCGGTGTGGAGACCTATCTCAAGTATGCCGAGGCCGTGGGGCTCACTGCAACCGCGTAGGGGTCAGTTGAAGGCTCTTTGGCTGCAAGGCGGATGTCAACAGGAAACCAGAAATCATAACCCAAAAGAAAAAAAGGAGATATCATCATGGCAATGGAAAAATCGATGGCTTCTGCAAGTCTGGCTGAAGTGGTAGACCGGATTCTCGACAAAGGCGTGGTGGTGGATGCATGGGCCAGGGTATCCCTGGTCGGTATCGAACTGCTCGCTGTTGAGGCGCGGGCCGTGGTGGCCGGTGTGGAGACCTATCTCAAGTATGCCGAGGCCGTAGGACTCACCGCCACAGCGTAGAGGTGTTTTAGTTCATCAATAAAACCGAAGGGAGATTGCCAGGTATCCTCGAGATGGCAGAGGCGCCAAAGCCCCTCTCCGTAGCGCAGGATTCCTTAGAAACAGATCTTGAGCATATCTGAAATCTCCAATGTGATATCTAAAAGACCGTAAATAGGTCCGACAATACTCCCTTCCGAGGTATCGTGTCTTGAGGTGAAATTGTCCGAGTTATTTGCGGTTTTTTTGTGTGGGTGCCGGGCCATTATTACAGTATTATTTCACCGCAGAGGCGCAGAGGCGCAGAGGCGCAGAGGACGCAGAGAGGAGTTCTTTTTTTCCTTTCTGTTGAGAGGACAGAAAGGAAAAACCTGGCACTCTTTAATCCCCCATGGGCAGGATCACATTGGAACTCAATGAGTTGAGCAGCAAAATCATTGGTGGGGCGATCGAGGTACACAAGGCCCTCGGACCTGGGCTGCTTGAGTCCGCTTATGAGGAATGCCTCGCATATGAATTGGACCTCCGGGGTTTGTCGATTGAAAGGCAGAAGCCGTTGCCTGTAACTTATAAGGGAAAAAGGCTTGATTGTGGGTATAGGCTCGATTTGGTTGTTGAAAAGGCGATTATACTTGAATTGAAATCGTGTGAGGCAATCGAGGAAATCCATAAAGCCCAACTTCTAACGTACTTAAAATTATCAGGACTGACCGTGGGGTTGCTTCTAAACTTCAATGTGAGTGTTATGCGGGATGGTATCGTGCGAGTTGTCAATAACTTAGAGGAATAGCCCGGGAGATGTTCGTTTTGTTTTCCCCCCTCTCAGGGGAAAACAAAACAAAAATACCTCCGCGTCCTCCGCGCCTCTGCGGTGAAATATATGAGCGTAGAGTCGACACAATTTGAAAAATCCGGGGGTAAGTGAGTTGAAACCTGATGCGAGTTTGAGAGCACTGGCGAACGGCATTATCGATTCCTATGAGATGCGGGTCAAAACCGTGAACGAATTGATGGCCCAGGCCTATCATTTCCTCACCGGTTTTCAGATTGAAGTGGAAGATATGATGGTTCAGGTCAGGGATAATCTGGCCAGATCGGAAAATCTCCGCAAAAAGGATTTTAACCGCATGATGGCCGATCTGACAGAAAAGCAGCGGGCCAGGGAAGCTGAGGCAAAACAGGTTTTTTACCGTTTCCAGGAAGAGGAAATGGGGATGATTGACCGGCTTCGAGAAATCATGGTGTCCGGGGGGCGATCAAATCCGGAGGATATGGAAGTAATCCGGGAAGACATCCTTAAGCGGCAGAGGGAACGGGAGACCGCCATCGTCCGTGTGCTCAAACGATTTCAGGTGGAGCAGGAAGAAGTGAAGAGCGCGCTCAAAATGCTTCTGGAAAAAGGTGAATCCGTGAAGGTCAGGGATTTTAGACGCATGCTCAAGGCCCTCAGGGTCCAGCAGTCCACCGGGGAAAACCAGGTGGATGGCATGCTGGAGGATCTGGATCGCGTACGGCATAAAGTTCAGAGCCAGTGGGATGCCGTATCCGGGGTAAGCCCTTCGTGAGCGGTCAGTGGGTATTGAAAATGCTCAGCGAGCGAACTAAAAACCGGTCAAGTTACCTTACATTTGGGAGATTCCCTGCAGCGAGCTGCAGGGATCTTCAATTGCATATGCCAACCCGGGCGAGTGACAGGCTCACTCGACCCCG
>CAYVUX010000229.1:5447-6179 GCA_964455075.1 uncultured Desulfobacteraceae bacterium
CGCGCTTACTAATCTAAGGCACGTCCTTGAGGCCGGAGAGGCGTAATGTTACCCCTCTCCCCCGACAGAACAGCTCCTCAAGCACAGCCGAACAAGCTAAAAGGAGGAGATACGATGTTGGGAGATGACATGAGACGATTGGCTGAAGAAATCGCCGGATCCTATGAAGGCAGAAAACAGTTTCTATCAGACCTGAAGGCGGAGACCGCTGGGCTCAAGAAACAGACCACCGATTTTTTGAAGGACATTCACCATAAACAGGATGACATGAGCCGCCAACTGAAATCCGAGTTGTCCGATTTTACAGCGGGGCTTGCCCGGTTCAGAGAAAACCTGGAACATGACGCAGGTGAAAGGCGGGAGAATTTACGGCTGGACCTAAAGGAGCGGGCCCAGACCCTGAGGTCCAACCTGGAGCAGTTCAAGAAGGACCTGAACCGGACGGGTAAAGACCGGATGGCGGAGAACAGGGCCGCCCTCAAAGAAACCGCGGATCGTCTTCGCGCCGAACTTGATGATTTTACTTCGGGGCTTTCGGTCTTCAAATCCGGGTTGCGGGATACGGAAGCGAATCGAAGGCAGGAGGCCAGGGACGAGGCCGACAGGCGCCTTTCAGAGAAAGGAGACCGGACCGCGGAGGTGGACCGCCTCAGGCAGGACAGCCGGGAACTCCTGGCCCGGTTGAGCCGCAGCCACAGGGAGATGACGGAGGCACTTAACAACAGCCTGGGG
>CAYVUX010000230.1:0-6155 GCA_964455075.1 uncultured Desulfobacteraceae bacterium
AGGCAGCCCCCTAAACGTGGGCGGCACGTTGGCCAACTCCAGCCTTTCACGCACGGCAGACATGAGAAAAAGCGCAACCAAAAGCCCCAAACCGGCTCCCAGGGCCAGCATGAGACTCTCCCAGGCGTTGTATTCGTTGTCCGCAAGGATCAACGGCACCGCAATGATGATGCAGTTGGCAATAACCAGCACGAGGTAAACCCCGAAGGCCTTGAAAAGCATGGGGTTGACCTTCCTCAAAATGGTGTCCACGGCCTGAACAGAAAGGGAGACCAGGCCGATGAAAACCACGATCTGCAGGAAATCCAGACGATAGGGTTTGAGGACAAACTGGTAGAGGAACCACGACATCATGGCGCTGAACACGATCACGATGGTAAAGGTAATTCCCATGCCGATGGCCGTGGAGCGCTTTTGGGAAGTTCCAAAGAAGACGCAAAGCCCCAGGTACTTGGTAAATACGAAATTATTGATGATCATGGCCCCAATGAGGATCGAGAACATGTAGCCCAGGTAGACCTTCTTGACCTGAACGATGGCTGTACCCAGGCGGGTGTCCTCTGACCTGATTTCGGTCATCCGGACGATGTGGGCCTTATCCTGGTTCAAGGCGTCTTCAAAGCTCAGGGTCACAGTCCTTTGGTCCGCACTCAGGGAGACGCTGCTGACCTTCATTCTGATGTCCGGATCCGGCTTCTCATAGACCATGAAATTCCGGGGATCCTCGGCCCACGCCTGATCGACCGGTCCGGCGAATGTGATCTCAATGCTATGGGTGTCTTTGAATGCCGCCTTTTTGATAAACCGGTGATCCGGCCCGCAGCCGATGAGCAAAACCGCGCCAAGGCTCAAGGCGGCAAGGATACAAGCAAAGACCTGAAAACGTTCCCTCATGTTCTAACCCGTCTTTTTCTCCGGTTATAGACCGCTTCAATGTAGTTGAAGGCCGCCATCATAATGCCTACGCAGAAGAAGCCCGCCGCCGGAAGCACAAAGAAAAGAAGCGGTCGGAATCCAAGCACGTCGTAACCGAAAAGCGTCCCCATCCCCAACAGTTCACGGACAAAGCCCAGAGCCATCATTCCGACCATGAATCCGAGCCCCATTCCCAGGCCGTCAAAAAATGATGCGGGGACGGAGTTCTTGCACGCGAAGACTTCGAGACGCATTGTGATAATGGCGAAAGCCACAATGAGTTTGACAAAAATCCCCATCTCTTTATATGCCACCGGCATGTACGCGGCAAGCACCAGGTCGATCACCGTGACCCAGGTGGCGATGGTCAGGGTGTAGGTCGGGATTCGGATGCGCGGATGAATAAAGTTCTTGACGGCGGCAATGGTACTGCTTGAGAAAACCTGAACGAAAAGGACGGCTATTCCGAGAAGGAGGCCGTTCATCATGGTGGTGCTGATCCCCACGGCCGGGCACATGGAAAGGGCCAGCCTGAAGATCGGGTTCTCGTTCAGGATGCCGTTTACAATGAGCTGGGATGTTGTCTTGGTAGTCGCGGGCAATGCGTTTCTCCTCTACCTCTCAGGAATCGTTCTTCTCACCAACCTCGACATTGTCAAAATGCGCCTTGAATGTCTCTGGACCGGAGGACTTCATCCAGGATGTCGATTCGGTAGGCAAATTTCCTGGCAATGCTTTTCACGCCTCTGGTCACGGCCCTGCTTGATATGGTCGCGCCGGTCAATGAATAGATGTCGTCGTCCAGATACCGCTCTCGTATCTCCTGGATTTCTTTCTCTGAAAAAAGACTGGTTCTCTTCCCTCCCGCTTCCAGATAGCGCTTGTACTCGCCGGGAAGCGGTTCTTTGACCACCTCGAGGCCTTTGAGCGTTTGGAAGGACTTGCCCTCAAATTGATTTTTGAAATATTCCTGCTCGATTTCCCCTCCAAGGCCGGGGTCCTCCTCATGCTCCATGATTTCGAGACCGATGACCTCAAAAGAGGGGTTCAATGCTACCATGACACGAATGAATGTCTTGAACCCCGGAAATTCTCCGGGCAGGAGATAGGCCTTTCGGGTTTCTCCCAAAACGGCCACGATGCTTTTGTCCTCATAGGAAAATACTTGCGAAGGTTTAAGGACATCTCTCAACGCTCGGGCCCTTTCCGTGGATTCGGCAGCTGCCCCAGGGCTGAGATCCAGCTCATAAAAGTTGACAAATTCACCGCCGAGTGTGAGCTCAATAAAGCCGTAGGCCGCCTTTTCCGCGTCTTTCTGTTCCAAGGGGAGAATATATCCAATGTGTTTCTCTTGGCCGCCCTCTATGATGTACCGATAGATGCTCTGGAGCCTCAGTTCGTCCGGGGGCGGGTTGTTCTTGTTGTAACCGAGGAGTTGCAGCATGGTCTTTTGGACGTTCGCATGTTCGTTGCGCTTTTTGGCTTTGTCCGTGACGGTGAATACCGCACCCATAACAAAGGCGGCGATCACGCAAGAGAGGGTCAGCCGCATTGTAATTTGCAAAACGTCTTTCATTGTTCCGCACCTTTTGGAGAAGCGAACCGAGCGGGCCGGAACCATTCGTCCAATGCCGGGGTGAGAGCGTTCATGAGCAAAATGGCATAGCATACGCCTTCCGGGTATCCTCCCTTAAGGCGGATGAGCACCGTCAGCGCCCCCACTCCCGCGCCAAAGATGAGTTTCCCCTTCGGGTGATTCGGGGAAGTCACGTAGTCCGTGGCCATAAAAAACGCCCCCAACATCACCCCCCCGGACAATACGGCCAGGACAGGGTCTCCCGTAAAGAGCGAGTCGCCGCCGAACGCCCACGTGAGAAACCCCACGGTAACGATCACAGAAATCGGAATGTGCCAGGTGATGTACCGCTTGTAGATGAGGAAAAGACCGCCGAGCAGAAGAAGAAGGGCGGAGGTCTCTCCGATGCACCCGGGTCTCCACCCGAGGAAAAATTCCGTATAAATGGTGGACATGGAACCAAACTTCTCCACCAGGGCCCCCATCCCGTAATGTTTGAGCACGTAGAGCGGCGTTGCCGTGGAAACCGCATCCACCCCCGAGCCCATGTAATGAAACACCGAGGCGTCGCGGAGGGGGGGGAGCCACGCAGAGGTCATGGCCACGGGAAACGTGGCAACCATGAACGCACGTCCGATGAGCGCCGGATTGAAGATGTTGAACCCGATGCCTCCCAGAAGGTGTTTGGCCACGTAGATTGCCATGACCGCACCGAGGATAGGCATCCAGAATGGTACGCCGGGAGGAATGACGTACGCCAGAAGCAGCCCCGTAATCACGGCGCTGCCGTCCTTGATGGTTACCGGGCGGTGCAGGAGCTTCTGGGAGATCGCCTCCGTCGCCACACAGCTTCCCACGCTGATCATCGTGATGAAGAGCGTCTGGAATCCGAATATGAATACCGAGAGCAGAAGCGGTGGAAGCAGACAAAAAACCACCGTCCACATAATTCGTTCAACGGATGTCCCGCTCTTGATATGAGGGGAGACCGATACCGTCCAGAAGGCGCCTTCTCCTGCAGGTTCCGTGGTGTTTTTTGCTTGCGTTTCGATGACTCCTCTCCCGTTTATGCGCTCAATCACTTTTTGGATTTCATCTTGGCGATCCGGATGAATTGCACAAGCGGCCTCTTAGCCGGGCAAACGTATGCGCAACTGCCGCACTCGAAACATTCGAACACCCCGAACTTGGAGGTCTCGTCCGGACGCCCGGCCTCCACATAGATGCCGACCTCGTTGGGCGAAAGGCCCATAGGGCATGCATCAACGCACCATCCGCACCGGATGCACTGGGTGTGGGGGTTGGTGTCGATTTCATCGTCGGTCAGAAAGAGTACTCCGGAGGTGGTTTTGGTGACGGGCATGTCCAGGCTGGGAATGGCAAAGCCCATCATGGGGCCGCCCATGACGACCTTGGCCAGGTTCGGATTGGTTCCTCCCAGAAAGGACACAATGTCCGCCAGCCTCGTGCCGATCTTAACCAGAAGATTCGCCGGCCGCTGAATGCCCTTTCCCGAAATGGTGATGACCTTTTCATAAAGAGGCTTCTTCAGGACAACAGCATCGTATATGGCGGACACGGTTCCGATATTCTGAACAATGACGCCCACATCAAAGGGAAGCCCGAAGCCGGGCACCCGCCTGCCCGTGATGCTCTGGATAAGCTGTTTTTCGGAACCCTGGGGATACTTCACCTCCAGGGGGTCGACCGAAATGCGATACCCGTTTGAGCCGCCCTCCGAGACGGCTTTTCTCAAGGCCTCGATGGCGTCTTTCTTATTGACCTCGATGCCGATGCGGCAATCGCGAATATCGAGGATTCTCAGCAAGATCCTCGCCGCCTCCACAATCCGGTCAGGATGTTCCACCATCACCCGCTGGTCGGTCGTGAGGTAGGGCTCGCATTCGGCTCCGTTCAAAATCAGGGTATCCACTTTCGCCTCCGGAGGCGGGGAAAGCTTCACATGGGTCGGAAAACCGGCCCCTCCTATTCCGACGATCCCGGCGTCCCTTACCCTTTGCAGCAACTCGGATCCGGGCAGGTCCTCCCACGACTCAGGCCTGTACTCCGCGGGTTCCGCCTCCGGATCTCGTGCAATGGTTATGGATGTTACCTCCAGGAGGAGCGGGTGGGCCGAAGCACCGATGCGTTTTACAGTGCCGGTCAAGGGAGCGTGGATATCGGCCCCCAGACCGGATTCCACCTGTCCGATGAGATCTCCCTCCCTCACTTCGTCTTTTCGCTTGACCAGCGGTTCACACGTGTTTCCGAAATGCTGGGAGAGAAGCACGTCCACTTCTTCAGGAGGAGGGAGTATCTCGATAGGCAAATGACCGGTAAGAAGCTTGGAGTCCGGAGGGTGAATCCCCCCTTTCGGGAATGTCAAAAGGGAATCTTTCATAGCTGGTCATGTATCCCTGAGAAATTGATACTAAGAAAAACTGCCTGATCATAAAATTCTTGGAAGGATTGTCAAGGGGTTTTTGGCCTGTTTCGGCCCTGTTCCGCGGCGCGCGGGTGGGAATTGGGGATCGGGTCGGGCAAAAAACATGCCCTTTCACCGTTTTCCGGCCGCCCTGGCCAGGACCTCTCTGGCGCGTTCGATATCCCGGGAAATCTGCTCTTTGAGCTCATCAACCGACGAGAATGTCTTCTCTTCTCTGAGCCGTTCAATAAAATCCACGCGAAGGGTCATCCCCATCAAATCCCGGTGAAAGTCGAGGATGTGGGTTTCGATGGAGAATTCCCCGTTCCGAAAGGTCGGATTCCAGCCTATGTTGGTCACCCCTTCGTGGATCTCGTCTTCCAAGCCCACCTTCACCGCATAGACTCCGCCCTTGGGGATCAATTCATCCACCGGCTCGAGATTTGCCGTCGGAAAACCGAGAAGCCTTGCGCCCCTGTTCTTTCCCTTCACGACCGTCCCGCATATCTGATAGTCCCTGCCGAGCA
The DNA here is from genome assembly GCA_964455075.1 of uncultured Desulfobacteraceae bacterium. Classification (GTDB taxonomy): domain Bacteria; phylum Desulfobacterota; class DSM-4660; order Desulfatiglandales; family Desulfatiglandaceae; genus CAYVUX01. Next base: position 5,444 of record CAYVUX010000230.1, read on the forward strand.
ATTCCCTGGCGGCGGTCAACTCCCCCTCCCGAATAAGACGGCGGACGGAGGTGCTGGAAACCAGGGTGTGGTTGACGTACACGGGCCCTACGATATGAAGACCGAATCCCAGCGATGAGGCCATTTTCTTTAAGAGATCAAGGTTTCCTTCTCGATTCCGGCCGAAGCTGTAATCATATCCCACGACAAGCTCTCTCACGCGGATTTTCTCCAGAAGAATGCGCCGCACAAAATCCTGGGCCGAGAGGGAAGCGAATTCTTTTGTGAACGGAATGCAGAGAATCACATCCATCCCGGCTTTTTGCATTAGCTGGATCTTTTGTTGAATAGGGGTAATCAGGGCTGGTTCGCCCCCGGGCTTCATGACCTTCAGCGGATGGGGGTCAAACGTCATTACCGCGGTCTGGCCTCGAATTTGTCCGGCCAGTTCCTTCACCCTGCCGAAAAGAGCCAAATGACCCTTGTGAACCCCGTCAAAATTGCCGATGGTGAGGACAGGGTTCACGAGGGGCTTTTTCAGATCTTTCAAGTCATGGATGACGGGCATTTAGAGAAGCGCCCCCTTTCAATCGACCCAAACGGAACGACCGGCCCCGTGCGTGAATGTTGCCCGTTGTTTGCCACAAAAGCTATTGACAAGCGTAACCTGCTAATATAATGTTTCTCTGATTTGAGTTCAACCCCGTTCCTATTCCAAGCCGAAGTGGCGGAA
>CAYVUX010000231.1:0-6145 GCA_964455075.1 uncultured Desulfobacteraceae bacterium
CGTTGTCGGCGCAGGCCGGGATGAGGCCGCGATCCACCCGGTGATGGCAGAGGTTGCATTTCCTGACGATCGCCGCGGCCTCGTCAAAGGCTATGGCGTCATAGGGGCAGGCGTCCACGCAAAGGCGGCAGCCCGTGCAGGCTTCTTCATCCAGGATCACGATCCCGTCGTCTCGTTTTGAAATGGCCTCTTCAGGACACGCCTCAAGGCATTCCGGCTCTTCGCAGTGCCTACACACGTTTACATGAAATTGAAAGTCCGGACCCGCCTCGGTTATGGTGGGCCCCTTTTCGGCCACGAAGATGAGCTTCACTCCCTCCGGAACGGTGTTCTCCTGCTTGCAGGCGACCTCACAGGTTTTGCATCCCCAGCACGATGCGTGGTCCACGGTGAATCCATAGGCGGTCATCGGCGGAGCCTCCTTCATGATTCTTTTTCCGGATGGATCCTGCAGAGCAGTGTTCGCACATGGGTTGCGCCCATGGCAGGATCGCAGTTGGTGTAGTCGTTGCTCGTGAGCACGTTGATGTTCGAATCCCGCCATCCGCCTCCCGGTTCCCTCCTCTCCGGAAACCACCATGCGTGCTCAGCGGAGACGACCCCGGGATGGATTCCCGCGTAGAGTTTTGCACGCTGCCGGACGCGGCCCCGGGGAGATTCGATGACAACCCATTCCCCCTCTTGAATGCCCTCCCTGTCGGCGGTTTGCGGATGGATTTCCACCACGGGATCCGGGTGAAGTTCCCGCATCCACGGAAGCTGCCGGTTTTCCGAATGGAAGAAACCCGGAAGCCTCCTGCCCGTGATCAGGATATAGGGGTATTCCCTGAACAAATCCGGAGTGCTGTACGGGCTCTCGGGTGGTTCTCGAAACGTGGGGAGGGGGTCGTATCCCCATTTTTCGAGAAGGGTGGAATAGAGCTCGAATTTCCCGGTGGGTGTGGAGAATCCCTTCTGCCCGTATTTCCGGTAGGCCACTTCCCCCCGGAGATAGTCCATCTCTTTGAAATCCTGCCAGGTGATCCCCATGGGTTCGAGGATGTAATCAAGCCCGCCTTCAAAGGTGTCCCACCAATAGTCTCCCTGGCCCACCCGGTGACCCAGGTCGTTCAACATCTCGTGGTCGGAGCGGCATTCTCCCACCTGGATCGCCTTTCTCCTCGGAAGGATATACCCGTGACGCTTCCAGAAGTCTCCTATGTAGTCCATCTCGAGCCATGTGGCGGCGGGCAGCACGATATCGGCCATCTGGGCAGTGGGGGTCAGGAAGAAGTCGGAGACGGCCAGGAATTCCACCTTCTCGAGTGCCCGGTATACCTCGTTCGCATTGGCGCGGGTGAGGAGAGGATTGGAGCTGATGAAAAATAGCATCTTGACCGGGTAGGGCTTCTCGTGAATGACGGCATCCCAGACGCACTTGGGGTTGATGATCGCGAACTTGCCGGCCAGGCGAAACCGGTCTCCGCCCAGGCGCTTCTCAGCCTGTTCTTTGGGAAGAAGCTTATGGGCGCCGAACTCGCTTACGCTTCGGATCTTGGGGGGGCGGAAAAGGACCTGGCCCCCGGGCACGTCAATGTTGCCGGTGATGCCCATGAGCGCGAGCAGGGCCCGGTTGTTGTCCGCGCAGTTCACCTGCTGCTCGATGGCGACGCCCCACTGGACCGCGGCCGGCTTGGTGGAGGCGAACAGCCTCGCCGCATCGCGGATTTTATCCGCCGGCACCCAGGTGATCTCCTCCACTTTGTCCGGAGGGTACTCCTGGATTCTCTCGACAAAGGCGTCCCAACCGTGGACATGGTCTCGGACGAACTCCCGGTCGTAGAGTTTTTCCTCGACGATTATGTTTAGCATGCCGAGCGCGAGGGCGGTATCCGACCCGGGCCGAAGCTGGACCCATATGTCCGCCCGCGCCGCAATCCGCGTGAGGCGGGGATCCACCGCGATGAGCTTGGCCCCCTTTTCGAGTGCGACGGAAAAGGGCTCTCCCTTGTAGCAGTCCGGGTTGCTGATCACCAGGTTGTTTCCCCAGACCATGATGCAGCGGGGGTTGTTCTCGTAGTCCACGATGGGGTTGGTCCCGCAGGTAATGATGGTCGTGGCGATCCGGGGCCCGTAGCAGAAGTGGCCGGCCGTCAGCACGTTGGGCGAGCCAAGGAGATTGGCAAAACGATAAATGACCGCCTCGTTTTCCCTTCCGGTCCCGTATCCGAGCACCACGGATTCGGCGCCGAAGGAGTCTTTGTAGGAGAGAATCTTCTCGGCGATGGCGTCCAGGGCCTCGTCCCAAAAGATGCGCTCCCATTTTCCGCTGCCCCTGGGGCCGACTCTTCGAACAGGGTATGTCAGACGGTCAGGGTGGTAGGCCAACTGAATGGATGCGAGCCCTTTGGAACAGAGCGTACCGTGGTTGATGGGGCACTCGGGGTCTCCCCCGATTTTGACGGCCCTGCCGTCTTTGAGATAAATGATCACGCCGCATCCCCCGTGGCACATGCGGCAATGGCTTTTTACCGCCGCGTCGTATCCGTAGGCATCCATTTCTCTTTCGATGTTGGAGTATTTAAACCGTGTCATCCGTTCCCTCCCTGACTGGATTTCGCCTGCTCGATTTCTTGTATGGGTGGGTCGCAGCATGGGTCGTATCCGCAGGGGCTATTTCCGGGATTTGACCGCGTTGTTGTAGAGACCTTCCACGTCCGCCCCCAGGCCGGCGGAGATCTTTGTTGCGCAGTCGCGCGCCTTAGGGCCGTATTCGCGGACAAGCTCGTGAGGGAATGTCCCGATCAGAATCACGCAGCCAACCACACGCCTGCCCGGGCCGAAAACGGGCGCACTCACAGCAGCCACGCCCGGCTGCAGCTCGCCAAGGTCGTATGCAAATCCCGCTTTTCTGCACTCATCCAGTTCCGCAGCCAATCGCCGAGCATCCGGCGACCCTTGTCGGCCGTGAAAATAGAGACGGTTTCTGGCTAAGAGCCTTTTTTGCTCCGGCGAGGGCAGGAAGGCTGCGATGGCTTTTCCGTGCGCTCCGGAGGTGATGTGAAATCGGTGTCCTAGGCGGATATTGACACCGATATGGAGATCGGTTTCATGCTTGGCCACAATGAAAACTTGCTCCGCCCGGATGAGTCCGAAGAGCGCCGTGCCTTCGGTTCCGTCGGCAAGTTCCTGGAGAAAGGGAGAGGCCGCTGCCCTTACATCGAGATTGTCCAAGACGTTCCGCGCCAGGAAGACCAGTCCAAGGCCCAGAGAATACCGCTTGGTTTCCCGGTCCTTTTCGACCAATCCGTATTGCCTGAGGGAGTTTAGAACAGTAAACCCCTTGCTCTTGTGAATCCCGACTTTTTTGCAGATCTCCGTGAGAGACATGTGCGCTCGATTGCTGTTTCCCAGACATATAAGGATTTTGGATGCCTGGGTCACGGATGGGGTGGTGGCGCTGTAGGTGGATTTCTTCTGTTTTTGCTGGTTCGGCAAGGATGGATCTGTAGCCACGAGAAAGAACCTCTCCCCTTTGCCCCTCGCCCCGTCTCTCTATGTTCTCATAGGCGGCAAACGAATGATAGAAACGTCGTGTTCTGTGGACAAAACTAATTTTCCTATATGATAAAAAAGCGCAATTTCCGAGTCAACGAAAAAAGGGTCCTCTTGCCTCTTTTCATCCCGGTTCCAAAGCACAATCCGCAAAGCGGAGGTAGCCGAATCTTTCCCCTGATTTCGCGAAGGATCGCTCAAACGCCCGTTGACATGCCTTTCTATTCGGGTACCATGAAGACTCGGATTTACGGAGAGGTGGATTCGATTTCATGCGCATAGAGGAAATCCGGGAAGCGACCGAGGAAATCAGGGAGGCTTTCGAGCGCCTCGTTCCCCAGTTGAGCCCCTTTCATCAGGGTCCGAAGCGGAGCGTTCTTCAGCAGATCATCCGTTCTCCGGGAGCCCGTTTGTTTGTCGCGCGCGACCCGGATCGGGGCGACGCGATCGCGGGCACACTCACTCTGGTCCTTTTCCGGATCCCTACCGGGCTTCGGGCGCGGATCGAGGACGTGGTGGTGGAGGAAAAATCACGGGGCAAGGGGTTGGGAGAGTCGCTGATTCGAAAAGCCATCGCGTGTGCACAGGAGGCGGGGGCCGATACCGTGGAGCTTACCTCCAATCCGGGGAGAAAAGCCGCCGCGCGGCTCTATGCCCGGCTCGGTTTCCGGGAAATCGGGACAAAACTCTATCGATTCACCCTTGCCGATCCAAGGCGGAAAGATGGGTGAGGCCACAGACCACATGGCGCGACGAACCGGCGTAGGAAGCTGGAAGGCTTCCGGGGCATGAAAAAGGGGTTCAAAAGAGCGGGACATATTGTAGGATGGTAGATGCGGGAAGGAATTTTGGTGCGTCCTGTGCTGTTCGGGACGAGATGCTATTTTTTCAAGGAGGGGCAGTATGGATGAACATCAGATCGCGTGGAACGAGAAAGCAGCTCGTGAAGTGATTGCTGCGCTTGAGAAGCGGCGTATGCAGGGAAGTTACGCTCCCACAGCCGACATCGCCAGGAAAGAGGTTTTGGAGACGATTCCGGAAGGAGCCACGGTCTTCCGAAACGGCTCCATGACTACGGTCGGGATGGGTCTCTGGGACGAGATCAGGAAAATATCCGGGGTGAAGGTCATCGATCCTTACGATCCCGGGCTATCCCCGGAAGAAAGTCTCGAGATGAGGCGGAAAGGCCTATCTGCGGATGTGATGATCGCAAGTTCTAATGCGGTCACCATGGATGGTGAGCTGGTGAATCTCGACGGGATGGGCAACCGGGTGGCCGCCATGTGCTTCGGGCCGGAAAAGGTCATCCTGGTGGTGGGAATGAACAAGGTCGTACCGGATCTCGAGGAGGCCATGGCCCGGGTTAAGCACTACGCGGCGCCGGTCAACGCCATTCGGCTGGGGCTAAAGAACCCGTGCGTGGAAGACGGGCTTTGTCACGACTGCAGGTCGCCACAGCGCATCTGCAATATGTGGAGCATCATCGAAGGACACATGATCAAAGACCGGATTCATGTGAAGCTGGTGGGCGAGAACCTGGGATACTAGATAAAGCCCTCGTCTCTGTCCCCATTGACCGGCCTGAGGGAGCGGCGCGGATAGGATGGCCTTCTTTTTGATGTTCTTGGAAGGAGGAAATGGTCGTGCCCCGGGAAACCAGATCCGGGAGCAGTGAAGCCCCCGACCTTTCGTCGAAATTCCAGGGTTCCATGATTGGGAGCGCCCTGGGAGACTCGCTCGGCGAAATGGCGTTTAAATACCCTGAAGAGGAGGCCCTTCAGAGCGCCATGGATCGAACCGCCGTGTGGCGGTATACGGATGATACCGCCATGGCGATCGGGCTTGCCGAATCCCTCCAAGAGAAAGGAATCCTGGATGCCCGGCATCTTGGAGAGGTGTTCAGCCGCAACTTCCTTCGCGAGCCGTGGCGGGGGTACGCATCAGGGCCTCCGACGGTTTTTTCCATGGTGGAGCGGGAGGGGATCTCGTATGAAGAGGCCGCGGGGCAGCTCTTCGGGGGCCAGGGCTCCCTGGGAAACGGAGCGGCCATGAGAATCGGCCCGCTGGGGCTCTTTTTCTGCAACGACACCGATCTCTACCGGCATGCCGGCACCTCGGCCCGGGTCACCCACGCGCACCCGGTGGGAATGGACGGGGCCGCAGTCCAGGCCCTGGCGGTTGCCATGGGCGTCCGGCTTGACCCCGCGGAGCCGCTCCCCCTGGAGAAGGTGGGGAACGCCCTCGCCGGGTTTTCCCGAACGCCCGAAATCCGGGAAAAAATGGAGCTGGTGGTGCGCCTTGTCTCCGAGGAGGTCTCCCCACGGGAGGCGGCCCGGCGCATCGGCCGTTCCGTGGCCGTTCATGAGTCCATGCCCTTTGCGGTGTACGCGTTTCTCAGCAAGCCTTACTCCTTCGAAGAGTGCGTTTTCTGCGCGATTATGAACGGGGGGGACCGGGACACCCTCGGAGCCATGGCAGGAGCGATTTCCGGGGCTTTTCTCGGCATCGGCGCGATCCCCCGGGCCTGGGGGGAGCGCTTGGAGAACGGCAGCTATCTGGCCGGGCTCGCATCGGGCATGGCAAAAACGGTTGCCGGGCGGGGTTCCGTCGT
>CAYVUX010000232.1:0-6120 GCA_964455075.1 uncultured Desulfobacteraceae bacterium
GCCGCCTATCGTCAACTTGCAGAGCTGGATCGCTCACGCCTTTCCCATCCCCATGTAGAGGCAGGCGAACGTTTTCGCGTCGGTGATGTTGTTGGAAATGAGGGTGTACTCATTGGGCTGGTGCGCGGTTTCGGGCATGGTGCACCAAACCGCCGCCGGAAGGCCCGCTTTCCTGAAAAACACCGCAACGGTCCCCCCGCCGATGCCCTTCGGCTCCGCCGTCCTCCCCGTGACATGAAAGACGGCCTCGGCCAATTCCTTCACCACCGGAGAGTCCTCGGGCGTAGGCTTGCTCGCCTCCAGTTGGTGGACGGCCTCTATCCTCATATCGAGCGCCAAATCCCGGCCTACGCTTTCGGCAATATCCCGCGCCTCAGACAGCACATCCGCCGTCCTGTAACGCGGAAGAATCCGGCAGTCCATGTAGAACACGTCTCTCCCCGGGATGGTGTTCACATTGGGGATGTTGGCTTCGATCCTGGTCGGCTCGAAAGTGGAGACAGACGGACTGAAGAGTCCGTCGGGCTCGGGAAACCGCCGTCGCAGCTCTTCAAGGGCAACGATGAGTTTGGCCGCGCCCGAAAGGCTGTTTCTGCCCTTCTGCGGTGTGCTTCCATGGCACTGCCGGCCGGTCACGATGAATTTCATCCAGAGCATGGACTTCTCGGCCACCTCAATCATGGTGCCGTCATCATTGCCCACATCGGGGACCACGATCAGGTCGTGCTCCTTGAAGAGCTCCCTGTGGTGTTTTACGAGAAAATCAAGTCCGAACCGGCTCCCGGTCTCTTCGTCGGCCACTACGGCCAGCCCGACTCGCCTCTTGGGCCGCAGTCCGGAATCCAGAACGGCCTTGAGCGCAAGGTAAGAGCTGACAAAGCCGTGCTGGTTGTCTTCCACGCCTCTTCCAATGAGACGGTCTCCATCCACCTTAACCACATAGGGGTCCTGGTCCCAGAGAGCGGGGTCACCGGGAGGGACAACGTCGGAGTGGCTGAGCACCCAAACGGTCGGTTGTTCCTCTTCTTCTCCCCACGCGGCCACGAGATTGGGCCGGTATCCGTCCCGCGCCCGCTCATCCGGGGCCCGGTACTCGCTGATAGAATCCGGCCCCAATTTCTCGAGCAAATCCTTGATGAATGCGGTCTTGTCGTGTTCTCCCGATCCCCCGTTGTCCGGACCCAAGGCCACTCGCGATGTAAGCTCCGTCTGAATGCGAATGACTTCATCACGGTACCCGTCGATTATCTCAAAAATACGATTTAAACCGATCATTTCAAATATCTCCATCAGGAGGCTGTCGGAAAGCACCTATCTGGGACGTTACCCTTGAGCTTCGTCGCTGCAGCATACTGGTAGGACAGTTCATTCCCCAGGTCTGCGAAAGCCTTGCATCTGAATCTTCTCCAAGGGCCTCCCAAAAGCCGTTATCCAACCAACTCCTGGACATCGCACCCGGCAGTTCTTCACACGACTGTTCGCGCAATCTATCCCGGGAGTTGCGCCTGCCCTCTGATGCCCGAGAGCTCCCCAATCGTGCGCAACGTTCGATCCAGGAACTCCGTAGGCTTCTCGCTTTTGTTCATATGGAGAGGCTCCCCAAAACGAACATGTACGGTGGTTCGAAGCGCCCCCTCCGTGTATTGGACCCCCACCGGGAAGAACGGGACGGAGACCTTCGAAAGAATGAGTCGGACCACTCCCACATTGCCCTTCCCCATCCTGTTCCTGTAATAGGTGCCTTCCGGAAACACCACAACCGCCTCACGCTCTTTCAAGTGCGCGACGACCGCTCTTAATGTGGTCCTGCTTTCCAATGGACGTTCCCGGTTCAGGGGAAGCCCTCCGAGAGAACGCAAGAACCAATTGCTCACGGGGTTTATGAACAGTTCGTACTTGGCCACATAGTAGAGAGGCCTGGGCGTTGCCAGGCTCAATAGGGGGATGTCCTCCCATCGCTGATGCTTGGAGAGGAGAATAAACGGCCCCTTTTGAGGCAATCGAGACGCGCCTTCCGTTTCCAAACGAAAAAACGGCCGCAGCAATACGCGTGCGACCGATCGCGTCAGGGTCAGGACCCCTTCATTCCTTTTCTTCTCCACCGCTTTCATGATCACCAAGGTCCGGGGGCCCGGGAGGATTCCAAAACCCTACTCCACGGTAACACTTTTTGCCAGATTTCTCGGCTTGTCAATATCCCGCTTGAGGAGATTGGCACAGGAGTAAGCCAGGAGCTGGCACGGCACAACAGTCAGCAGGGGATTCAGGAAATCCAGCGTCCGGGGGATCTCAATGAGATCATCCACCAATCCCTTCATCTTCTCGTCTCCTGACGTGACGATCCCGATCACCGGACCCCTCCGGCTTTTGATCTCCTGAATATTGCTGATCATCTTGTCGTACATATCATCCATGGGGGCGATGGCCACGGTAGGCATATCCGGATTGATCAGTGCAATCGGGCCGTGCTTCATTTCCCCTGCAGGATAGCCCTCGGCGTGGATATAGGAAACCTCCTTGAGTTTCAGGGCCCCCTCCATAGCGACGGGATAGTTGTATTTCCTCCCCAGAAACAACCAGTTGTTGTACTTGTGGTATTTCTCCGCCACCGCCTGGATGCGGTTCGCCTGACCGAGCACGCTCGCGACCTTTTCAGGGAGCGACTCCAGCTCCCGGATGGCCTCCACTCCCTCGGTGAGCGACAGCTTCTGGTGTCTTCCGAGCAGCAGGGCCATAAGGATCAGTATGACGAGTTGTGAGGTAAAGATCTTCGTGGAGGCGACCCCGATTTCCGGACCCGCGTGATTATAGACGCCGGCCTCGGTTTCCCTCGAAATGGAGCTTCCCACCACATTAACGATCCCCAGCAGCCCGGCCCCTTTTCTTCTGGCCTCGCGTATGGCGGCCAGCGTATCGGCCGTCTCCCCCGACTGGCTGATGGCGATGATAAACGTATTGTCCGGAAAATTCAGCTTCCGGTAGCGGAATTCGGAGGCGAGTTCGACCTCCACGTCGATCTCGGTCAGCCTTTCAAAGATATACCTTCCCACGCTCCCCGCGTAAAAGGAAGTCCCGCACGCCACGATGACCAGATGCCTGCACGCTTTGATCCGCTCCCAGACGGGCATGAGACCTCCCAGTTTGGGAACCCCCTCACCGGGCTCAAGCCTTCCGCGCATGGCATTTCGAATGGTTTCCGGCTGTTCAAAAATCTCTTTGAGCATGTAGTGGGGGAAACCGTTCAGGTCCGAATCTTCCGGACTCCATTCCACGGTTTCGGTGCTCCGGACGATCGTCTTCGCCTGGGCCGTTGAAATGGAGAAACCTTCCCGGGTCAGAACGGCCAGTTCATTCTCCTCAAGGTGAACCACCTTGTTGGTGTGCCTGACCATGGCCGACACATCGGAAGCCGCAAAATAGCCGTCTTCTGCCACGCCGATGATCAAAGGGCTGCCCCGCCTTGCAACGACAATCTGATCGGGCTCGCTCTCGTGGATCACCGCCAGCCCGAACGTCCCCTCCACCTGGGCCATGGTCTTTCTTACGGCTTCGCTGAGCGTTCCCTCATAATTCAACGCGATCAGATGGGCCAGCACTTCCGTGTCGGTCTCGGACCTGCAGGTGATCCCTTTTTTCTCCAGCCATTTCTTCAGGGCATAATAGTTTTCAATGATGCCGTTGTGGATAACAAAGATCTTTCCTGCCATATCGCAATGGGGATGCGCATTTTCCACCGTAGGTTCGCCATGTGTGGCCCACCGGGTGTGTGCGATCCCGAGGGACCCCTGGATATCCTGGCCGTTCAATTCTCTTTCCAGCTCTGCGATCTTTCCCGCCGTCCTGTGGCAGTAAATCCGTCCCCCGTTCTGTATGGCAAGGCCGGCGGAGTCGTATCCCCTGTATTCCAGCCGCTTCAGCCCTTCGAGGAGAATGGACTTGGCTCCCCTCCTGCCCACATAACAAACAATTCCGCACATGGTTATCCGCTCCGTACGAGCAACTTATAGGGACTTTCCTGGCTTCGATCCGGGCATCGTCCAGTATCCCTTTTTTCCTGTTGCTCCTCCCGCAGGCTTTCTTTACATCTCCAGGGGGCGAATCACATCTCGGCCCCCCATGAACGGTCTCAGTGCATCCGGAATCACGACCGTGCCATCGTGCTGCTGGTAGTTTTCCAGAATCGCCACCACGGTCCTTCCCACGGCCAAACCCGAGCCGTTCAGCGTATGGACCAGCTCCGTCCCCTTCCCTGTTTTCCGCTTGAAACGGATTTCCGCCCGCCGGGCCTGGAAGTCCTCAAAATTGCTGCAGGAGGAAATCTCGCGATACACATTCTGGCCCGGCAGCCACACTTCCAGATCATAGGTTTTCGCCGCTGAAAAACCAAGATCTCCCTTGCAGAGCGACACCACGCGGTAAGGAAGCTCCAGCCGTCTCAGGATGGCCTCCGCATTGTCCGTCAGGGCTTCAAGTTCGTCATACGACCGCTCCGGCACGGTCAGCTTGACGAGTTCCACCTTGTTGAACTGATGCTGCCGGATAAGTCCCCGGGTGTCTTTGCCGTAGGAGCCGGCCTCTGAGCGAAAACACGGCGTATAAGCCACGTATTTGACGGGCAGGGAATCTTCGAAAAGCGTCTCGTCCCGATGAATATTGGTCACGGGGACCTCGGCTGTCGGGACCAGGTACAGGTCCTTTCCTTCGATCTTGAAGAGATCTTCCTCAAACTTGGGGAGCTGTCCGGTCCCCGTCATGGAAGCCGCGTTGACCATGAAGGGAGGGAGAACCTCGGTATATCCGTGCTCCGATGTGTGGACGGCGATCATGAAATTGATCAGTGCCCTCTCCAACTCAGCCCCCGGCCCCCGGTAAAGGGCGAACCTTGCGCCTGAGAGTTTGGCGGCCCGGGTGAAATCCAATATTCGCAGACTTTCACCTATTTCCCAGTGGGGGAGAGCCTCAAAGTCCTTTTCCCGGATTTCCCCCCACGTTCGGATGAGCTCGTTGTCTTCCTCGCCGGTCCCCGCAGGAACGGATTCGTGAGGGATGTTGGGAATGACCTTGAGAAGCTGGTCAAATTCGTCGAGCAAGGCCGGAAGCTCGCGTTCCATATCCTTGATGCGCGACGCCACATTTTTCATTTCGTCGATGGCAGAAGAGGCGTCTTCTCCTCTTTTTTTCATGCCTGCGATTTCATCGCCCACGCGATTCCGTTGATGCCTGAGTTCCTCCAGTACCGAAAGCCGTTCTCTCCGCTCGCGATCGAGCGTCTCCAGCCTGGAGACATCCAGCTCGTATCCCCTGTCCTTCAACATCTGTCTGACTGCTTCCAGATTGGATCGGACGAACTTCAGGTCGAGCATGCATTTCTCCTTTGGTTTTCACCCATAAACGGCCCTTTTTTCTCCGCCTTGGACGGAAACAATTTTCAAAGGCGTCTTCGTGGATGGGCACCCTTTAAAAAACAGCCTGAGTGATTAAAATAAAATCTATGCGCCTGCCAAGACTCGATTTCATCAAGAGGGTATTTTAATACACAATCCAGCATCTCGGGTCAAACCCTTTGGCATGCCTTTTGAATTTGTACTGCAGCACGAAACGTGTTAAGGGAAGAACCTGCGCTTTCCAGGCCCGTACACCGATTCGAGATCACCTTACATGATGCGGGCAACAGGTGCAAGGAGCGGCTGAACCCCGCCGCAACCAACATGAAACCGATCCCATCCGGAAATAATTGACGGGCGATGTCAGGTCCCCCATCCAGGGCCGTCGTTGGCGGGATGGGCAATTTCCGGAGGGATGCCAGAAGACGGATACGAAGTCATGGGCTTATGGAGGTTTTTCAGTTCAATCAGGCTTACCATCGTATTGCTGATCGTGCTCGCCATTGCCTCGATAGCCGGGACCCTCATTCCGCAGCAGGGCCAGGAGGCGGTGGAATTCGCGGAGAAGCTCGGATCTGACTGGTTTCGCGTTTTTTCGGCACTTGACCTCTTCGACGTGTATCATAGCCTCTGGTTCAGGGTCCTTATCGGGCTTCTTGCGGTCAACCTTGTCGTCTGTTCAACAGACCGTTTTCCGACGGTATGGAAGCGTTTTACGGCAAAGCCGAGCCCGGAC
>CAYVUX010000233.1:0-1334 GCA_964455075.1 uncultured Desulfobacteraceae bacterium
CATCCCGGCATACTTGGGAGCGGTTCCGTGCGTGGCCTCGAAAACGGCCCGCCGATCTCCCACGTTGGCTCCTGGCGCCATACCCAGTCCTCCCACCTGGGCCGCGGCCGCGTCGGAAAGGTAGTCTCCGTTCAAGTTCGGAGTAGCGATCACCCCATATTCTTCCGGCCGGAGAAGCAGTTGCTGGAACATGGCGTCCGCGATCCGGTCTTTGATCACAACCTTCCCCGGCGGCGCTTTCCCTCCAAAGCTCCTGTAAAGTTCGTCTTCCGTAAGTGTCCGGTCTTCGAATTCGGTCTCCGCCAACTTGTAACCCCACTCCCGAAATGCGCCCTCCGTGTATTTCATGATATTTCCTTTGTGGACGAGGGTAACGCTTTCATGGCCGTTTTCCAGTGCGTAGGCAATAGCCTTTCTCATGAGCCGGCCGGTATTGAATTCGCTCATGGGCTTGATTCCCAGGGCGCTTTCCTCGCTGATCAACGCTTTTCCCGTCTGCCCCAATTTTCTATTGATGACACGGAGAAGCTCACGCGCATCATCGGAGCCCGCTTCCCATTCCACTCCCGCGTAGACATCTTCCGTGTTCTCCCGGAAGATCACCATATTCACCCTTTCCGGATGCACAACCGGGGCCGGAACCCCGGGCAGATATCGTATGGGCCGTATGCAGGCATAGAGATCCAGGCTCTGCCTCAAAGCCACGTTCAGGGACCGCATGCCGCCTCCCACGGGAGTGGTGAGGGGCCCCTTGATGGCGATCCCATATCGCGAGATATCGGAGAGGGTATCGTCGGGGAGTGATTGGTCAGGACCCAGCGTCTTTTGCGCCTTTTCTCCGGCGAGCACTTCGAACCAGACAATGCTGCGCATCCCGCGGTATGCGTTTTCCACGGCCGAATCCAACACGGGCCGTGCCGCCGCCCAGATGTCAGGCCCGATTCCATCCCCTTCAATAAACGGGATAATGGGATGATCCGGGACACGGGGCCTCCCCGCAGCGTTCCACTCAATGCGTTGCCCGGAATTTTGGGGTTGTCGTTGCTTTTGCTTCATCCAAATCCTCCCCCTCCTGTTTTCGTTCAGGGCACCAGGGGCACTATTCCATCTTGAGGAAAGAAAATCAATGCGACAGCCGAAAAGGAGGGAGGCTTCGCGGACGAACAACGATTTGGCGGAACTTTATGCTGGCGAAATATTCCATTTTTTGATAAAAGATTAAGCTTTTGAATGCAGAACGCATCCAGGAGACATTTGCGCCCTTCAGGGCACCTGCAGAAAATCCGCCCGCACGGAAGGATCCGAGGCCTCCGGGTCGCCTAGCCCGTTAGGCT
>CAYVUX010000233.1:1344-6120 GCA_964455075.1 uncultured Desulfobacteraceae bacterium
CAAGAAGAACAAATCCTCTCTGTGCCGGCTATAAGAATCAAAAAGGGCAAATACCATGGCAAACACGGCGAAATTGGTGATCGACGGAAAAACTTATGAACTCCCAATAGTTACCGGATCGGAAGGCGAACGGGCCATTGATATCAGCAGCCTCAGGCGGAAGACGGGCCTGATTACGCTGGATCCCGGATACGCCAACACCGGAAGCTGCCAAAGCAGCATCACGTTCATGGACGGCGAAGAGGGTGTACTTCGCTACAGGGGGATCCCCGTGGATCAGCTGGCCGAGCACTCCTCCTTTCGAGAAACAGCGTACCTTCTGATCAACGGGGAGCTTCCGACAGTCAAGAGACTCAATCAGTTTTCCGTCATGCTGAATGATCACAGCCTGGTTCACGAAGATATGCGCCATTTCTTTGAGAATTTTCCCCGAAGAGCCCACCCCATGGGGATCCTCTCCTCCATGGTGAATGCACTGAGACAGTTCTACCCCCACATCCCCGAGAGAACCGAGGAAGAAGAAATCAATATCACGTTCGCCCGTCTTCTTTCAAAGGTGAGAACTCTCGCAGCCATGTCTTACAAGATCTCCATGGGCCACACCGTGATCTACCCCAGGCACGACCTGAGCTATTGCGCCAACTTCCTGAATATGATGTTCGACTCCCCGGTGCGTCCTTACGTGATCGATCCGGATATTGTGAAAGCCCTCAATGCCTTCTGGATTCTTCACGCCGACCATGAACAGAACTGTTCCACGGCCGCTGTGCGATTGGTGGGAAGCGCCCGGGTCAACCTTTACGCGGCCATCGCTGCGGGCATTTGCGCCCTCTGGGGGCCTCTGCACGGTGGAGCCAATCAGGCCGTGGTGGAGATGCTGCAGCAGATCTACGACAGCGGCGGCGATCCGGGGCCCTTTGTTTTGCGCGCCAAGGATCGAGACGACCCCTTCCGGCTGATGGGCTTCGGCCACCGTGTTTACAAGACTTACGATCCCCGGGCCCGGATCATGGAGAAAATCTGCAACAGCCTTATCAAAAAACTCAAAATCCACGACCCGCTCCTGGACATCGCCAAGAGGCTGGAGGAGACCGCACTGCACGATCCGTACTTCGTCGATCACCACCTTTATCCCAACGTGGACTTTTACAGCGGTCTCGTCCTGAGGGCCATCGGCATACCCATCAATATGTTCACGGTGATGTTCGCCATCGGGCGTCTTCCCGGCTGGATCAGCCAGTGGAAGGAAAGCGTGGACGACCCGAACTGGAAACTCCACCGCCCCCGGCAGATCTACACGGGGTCCGAAAAACGCGACTACGTCCCCATCGAGGAAAGGGCATGACCATTGGAGCCGGGCCTGAAAAAGGATCTTTTCGGGACGGAGTCTTTTGAGCGGCAAGGCCTATCCTGCGTAGAACCTGAGGATTCCCTCCAGCACGCCTCCTCCAACGGCCAGGGCTTTTTCCGAAATCCGAAAACACCGATCTTTCTCTGCTCTGGGGTCGATATCCCCGATCTTCATGCCGGCCCGGACCTCTATTCCCGGTCGGATCATGCCCCGAATGACCCCCCCGATAAGCGCTTGAACGGCCGCGCCCGAAACCGCTCCGATACGAGCCCCTGGTTCCACCGTATCGCCGATATCCCGCTCGGCGAGCCAAGTGCCGGCCCCCGGCGCCCGAATAACCCGATCCGAGGCAATGCCTTGCACGGCGCCCGGAACCCCGGTGTCGGGCTCTGCCGACCCGGACGTCAAAAGACGACCGAGATTCGGACCCCGGTTGGTTTCCACCACATAATGAACATCCACGCCCGTAGCAAAACCAGGGCCCAGACCGATCACCACGGGAGCATCCCGGATGGAGGTCCCGAGATTTTCCTTCGCCAGAATACCGTCCACGATCACATCGGGGCGGAGCGACTTGCCGGTCCGGCACTCCGGATCCACGAGCACGGGGACCTTTCGCTGCGCCCAGGCCGCTTCCAGTTGAGAGACCCCGTCGATCCGAACCGCCTCGACGCCCTCGACCGTGGCCGTGCCGTCATAGACGGCTTCGGAAAAGGCCACCCTCCTTCTCACCGCAAGGGGAGAGAGGATTTCCGTAACCAGTGTCCGGAAGCCGCACACGTGAAGCCTCCAGATGACCCCGGTGGCTACATCACCGCCGCCTCGCACACAGACCCGAAGTTGCGAAAGTCCAATGCGTGTATCCATATGCCAATCCGCCGTAAAACGAAACCGCTACAAAGCGCCCCTTTTTACACCATCCTCCGTCTGCGTCGGGGCATGCCCGCGCCGGAACCGGATGGTCATTCCCGAATTACAAGAAGACCCCGGCCGGACGGATCATCAAGGGGAACCCATGACGGCAAAGCGTAAAGCACCGGCGACCAGGGCCGCCCTGGTCCTCAAAAAGCATGGGGTGCCATTCTCGCTCCATACGTATGCGTATGAGGACAAAGGGGGCACCCGAACCGCAGCCGAAGCCCTGGGGGTGGACGAACACCGGGTGATCAAAACCCTCGTCATGGAAAACGACCGCGGCGAACCCTTCCTCGTACTCATGCACGGAGACAAGACCGTTTCCACCAAAGCCCTCGCCCGGGCACTGAAAGTCAAGGCCGTAATCCCGTGTACTCCCGAGACGGCCAACAGGCACACCGGATATCTCATCGGCGGGATATCTCCTTTCGGCACCCGGAAAGCGCTCAAGGTCTATGTCGAGGAGTCGATTCTGAGCCTCCCGAATCTCTATATCAACGCAGGAAAGAGAGGCCTCCTCGCCCGGCTGAATCCCAAAGACCTCAATAAAATCCTCCGGCCTTCGCCTGTAACCGCGGCGCGCTAGGAGCCCGCCTTTAGATCATCCTCGCCCCGACATACCGCTCCGCGTACTCCGGGCTCAACCCCGTCCGGTCCATCCGCACGGCACGGGGGAGCAGATCCAGGATGTCTTGGGCTGTCATTCCGTCCTGCCCCCGCTCATCGGCTGCGAGGTCCCCGGCCAGTCCGTGAATAAAGACCCCCTTTCTCACGGCCTCGCCCGTGAAGAGACCCAGGCAGCCCATCGCCGCGATGATCCCGGTGAGCACATCCCCCGAGCCGGCAGTACCCATGCCGGAGTTCCCGGTCATATTGATAAACACCCTTCCGTCAGGGAATCCCACGAGGGAATGCGCTCCCTTAAGCACGAAAAATGCGCCCAGCTCCGACGCGCTCTTCTGCACCACGTCCACGGAACCGCCGAGTATCTCGGAGACTTTCCTCCCCGTGATCCTCGCCATCTCGCCCGGATGCGGCGTCAAAATGGTGCCCGCCGTTCTTTTCCGAATGATATCGAGAGAGCCTGAAAGCGCGGTGATCCCGTCCCCGTCCATCAGCAAGGGTTTCTCGATCGCCATTGCCAGTTCCCTGACAAGCTGTTGGGTTTCCTCGTTGAGAGAAAGGCCCGGGCCCAATACAACCATGTCAACCCGGGCGGCCAGTTCGAGAAGAGAATCCCGGTTTGCAAGCGATGTACTTCCCGCATCCGTCT
The DNA here is from genome assembly GCA_964455075.1 of uncultured Desulfobacteraceae bacterium. Taxonomy (GTDB): domain Bacteria; phylum Desulfobacterota; class DSM-4660; order Desulfatiglandales; family Desulfatiglandaceae; genus CAYVUX01. The sequence continues at coordinate 4,884 of CAYVUX010000233.1, forward strand.
CCTGCTGCGGAACGAAAACGATCTCGCTTCCCTTGTTGGCAAGAAAGGGGGTCATGGACGCCGGCGCAGCCAGCCTGGCATATCCTCCCCCCGCCTTCATAAAGGACATGGCGGAGAAATACGGCGCCCCGAAATAGCTCGACGCACCCGCAATGAAAAGTACATCCCCGAACGAGCCCTTGTGCCCTGCGGGGTCTCGAGGAGGAAGGGCCGGAGGGAGGTTGACCTCCACGGCAATCCGGTCTTCGTACATGGAAGGCGGAAAGGAAATGTGCGTGACAAAGAGCTTTCCGCAAAGTTCGTACCCGGGAAACAGGAGGTTTCCGATTTTTGGAAGCCCGAAGGTCACCGTATAATCGGCCCTCACAGCCACACCCATGATCTCCCCGGTATCGCCGTGCACCCCGGACGGGATGTCTACGCTGAACACGGGCTTTCCGCTGCCGTTGATGAGTTCCACCACGTCCCGGTAGAGCCCTTCCACCGCGCGTGTAAGGCCCGTGCCGAATACCGCATCCACCACAGCATCGCAATGGGCGAATTGGCTGCGAATGGAATCCACGGCGTCGATTTGCTGGATCCGAATGGGAAGCCGGGATGCAATCTCGAGATTCGTTTTTGCGGCGCCCCTGAACTTGCCGGGATCCCCGAGGACGAAGACCGTCACTTCCCCGCCTGCGGAATGGAGCTTTCTCGCCACCACAAACCCGTCGCCGCCGTTGTTGCCGAGTCCGCAAAAAATCGCAAACCGCTTTCCCTGGGTACCCAGCTCGTTCAGAATCACGAAGTAAACGGCCTCTCCCGCGTTTTCCATCAGAAGTGCTTCCCGGATCCCGTATTTCTCTACGGCTGTTCTGTCCAGGGCTCTCATCTCGGAAACCCTCGCTACCTTCATAGACCCTCCTGGATCCGTCTCCAAAACACCATTCCCCGCCGCGTTCACTGCTGGGAATGAATATACTCCATTTGTTTGGGGATTTCAAACGGTTCCTTGGCACGACCGCGCACCTGTCAGGACGCCGGCACGCCATACGACCAACCCCTGATATGCCTGGCAGGCGGCCAAAGTGCGGGTTCGCGGGCGAGCCCGCTCCTACAAGGAGGGTCGAAAGAATTTGCGGATGGGCGCTGCTTCATCTCAGGAATAAGCAGGATCACCAGGAAAGAGTCATTTCTGGCGGTTTATCACTCCGCTTGCCTCGCATCTCGGGATCGTGGTATATCCCAGGCTCCCCAA
>CAYVUX010000234.1:0-6100 GCA_964455075.1 uncultured Desulfobacteraceae bacterium
CCACGTTTAAAAGGGGCAGGTCAACTACTTTTTACAGGGCAACCATTATGTCTAGCCCGAGTTTACCGCCTTTTTGAGGCAACTATTTGATTTTGCATTGAGATTAATGCCATTTTTGTATGACCTACATGGATTGGGAGCAATAGCGTTCGAGGTTGAGCGCGTCGTATAGGACGCGTTGCTCCTCTGTCATTTGCGACAGGGTTATTTGGATAGTGGGCGCTTCCTTGCCTTGCTGTGGAGGGTAAAGGATGCCTAATTCATGGATTTTGCCGAGCTCATCAAGCAGATCGGGAATCGAGCGATCAATTCCCTTGCGGTGCAACTCGCGACGAAGCAGACTGCAAAGCATGAGAGCCAGGACACAGCAAAACACATGTACCTGTACTTTCTGATCGGTCCAATGATATTGGGGGCGCAAGGCAATATGGTGGCAGTCCTTCATGCGGCGAAAGGCGGTCTCCACATGATGCTGGCTGCGATAGCCTCGGACGATCTGCACATCGCTCCAGTGGTCGTTGTCAGTGAAAAGGACTGTTTTTCCGAGCAGCGTTGTCTGCAATTTCTCCCATGCCCGGTTATCGAAACGATAGGTCAGCTTCGGCAAGCCTTTAGATTCACTGATTGTCACTTGAAACAATTCCTTCATGTGGCGGGCCTTGAGCCAGCCCTGAACCTTCTTAGAGATACCTTCCAGAGTGGGGGGAGTACCCTTGCGAACCTTCCCTTCTCGGTGCCGCCGGAGTTGGTGCTGGAGTTGGCGGAGCAGCTTCTGGCGCTTGGCGATCTCCCGGAGCAGGGTTCTGGATTGGGCGACGAAGAGATTCTCGTTGTAAGTGACCAGCACAGTGCGCTGTGCTTTGAAAACCTCTCTTTGACAACGGTACACCCGCACCCCGGGCAATCCCTCCTCAGCCAAAGGTCGAAACATCCTGGCAGGAATCGCCAGCAGGTCGGGATGCTGGGTGGGAACCAGAGAGCCGATGAAATGATAAGGGCTTTGTTCAATCGCCTGCAAATTGCCCTCAGAGTTATTGCCCTTGTCAAAAATGATAGTGACGTGTTCAGCCCCATCGGTGATCTCACGGTAACGACTTGCCAGCTCTTCGGTCAAGCTGGAAAAGGTAGGCGCATCGGCCTGATTACCGGGATAGGTGCGGTGAAAGAGCGGGACGTGAAAGTCGGCCGACACCAACAAGGCCAACCCCACGATCCGAAGCGCACGGCGGCCCTCTTTGCTCTTGCCCCGTTGAGCGAGAGTGCTACGTTCGTTGAAAGTATCAATGAAGGTAAAGAAGTTAGTCCCATCGAACAAGACTTGTTTGAGATCGATATCAAAGTCCCCCACCATCTGGGTGGTGATATCGTTCTCGATGGATTCAATGGCCCGGCGGGAAACCCGGTCCATGTTTTCCCAAAACCGCTGGCTCGACAGCTGCCCACTGTCGATATCCATGAAACGGCGCAGGGCCGTGCCCCGGAACCACTTGGCGATGCCCGCCTTGCTGCAGGGCGCCACGCAGCGGTTCAGGATGGCTACCAGAAGGTAGTCGCCTACGCTGGGGCCAGCCCCCTGTTTGGGCGCGTGTTGGTTGATATGCTCAGTGAGGCGCAACCTTTTGGCCAGGTCATACAAGGCCACCACGGCGCCGAACTCTACGATGATGCCTTCTTTGGGTTTGGGCAGTGCTTGGGGCGCTTGAGCAGCTTGTGTCATGGTCCGAATGATGTCTTCAGGACGGCCCAGGTACTGTTGCCACACAATTTTGGGTTTTCCGTTGATGCGTTTGCACTCCCGGGCATAGTAGTAAGGCTTGCCGCGGATCATCTTTTTGGTGATGCTCGCCATGTTGTAGGTCATACATGATTTGCAAAACCTTGTCAAGATATATTTTTGGCCGGGATTAAAGCCACAAAAGATAGGGACTTCGGCACTGCTTGGGGTTTCGTGCGCCGGCATTTTTCGTAGGTCATATGACGGAAATCGGGGCGCCGTCCCTAGCGGGTAACCTGGCAACCCAAAAAATCTATTGTAAATCAGATGGTTATCCATTGACTGTCCCGACATGAATCCTCAGCAAGCAGACATACACCTCAAAAAGGCGGTAAACTCGGGCTAGGGAAGAGTCATCATATCGTGAATTTATGGATCCCGGCTCGCGCCCCGTTTCACGGGACTTGGCCGGGATGACGACCTGCGACATAGCCTGTTCCGCCGGAATAACTAACAAGAGCAAGAGAAGAAGCCGGCAAAAAGGACGCGTCCACGTGGGACCGGAGCCAACGGGTCCGTCCTCGCCCCGATCTTGAGCTTCGCCTCAGGGGGACGCATTTTTCAAAGGACACCGGGTATTCGCCTCTTACCTCAGCAGCAGATTGGGAAGAAAAAGGGAGATCTGGGGCATGAACGTGATGATGAGAACACACAGAAGCATGAGGATCAAGAAAGGGACGACGGCCCGGGTGACCGTCGTAAGGGGCTTGGCGATGATGGGTTCATCGAAACAGCAGGAGATGGACGGCGCCGAGACGGTACGGATGTCGAGTGCTCAAGGCCGTGAATTCCATTGAAAGACCTCAAGAGGACTCAACCCCATCCATCTCGGTTTCTTGCCAACATTCTCGAGCGAGCCCGCCCAGATCTTCCCACCGGCCCTTTTCGATCCAGGCTGCTATCTTTTCCGCCGTGTCCGGGTACCGAACGCGTCTCGCCCGGGCATTTTTCAAAAAATCCGCTATGTTGTCCGGGTTCAAGCGTTTCATTACGGTCCCCAGATTCAGCATGGAAATCGCCATGGCATTGGAAAGCTGCTCCATCTGCCCGGAGACGGGCTTCAGAAGGATCTTTTTGCCGAGGCCCAGCGCTTCGCTCGCCAGTTCAAAACCCGCGTTGGCGATGACCCCACCGCAGGAAGCCAGGTCATCGAGAAAACCCGTTCGGCCGTAGGGCCGCCAGTGGAGATTTCCTTCGTCGGCCCGGCGATGGATCTTGTGATAGATGCAGAAGCGGTAATCAGGAAAACATCGGCAAAGAGATGCGATATCTCCCGCTTCCTCGAATGGGAGGTACACCAAAATCTTGTCCGGGACGGTTTCTTGCTGCACCTTTCCCGGTTTTGGAATCACGGGGGGAAGGATGGGGCAGTCAAAATGATGCCAGTGGAGGCCCACAGGGATCGCCGCAGGAGCATAATGACGAATGATCTTTCGCGCGAAAAAATGATCCCCGACCTTGGGAATATCGTACCAGAAGGCGTACTGGTGACCAATCCCGATGCAGGGAATGTTGAATCGTTCGGCCACCCGGGCGGTCACGGGCTCAAAATCGGTAATCACCACGTCCCAGTCCGATTTTGCAAAGGTCAGGATGTCCCGATAGAACTCGAGAAAATTCAGCCGGCATGCTGTCTTGAAAACCTGAACCCGGCCCCGTTTGGTCGAAAATGTGAGTCCACGATACACCCTGTACGGCTCAAAGTCCTCCATATTCCAGAGCAAAGCCGGGTCCCGTCCGCTAAGTATCACTGCCACGTGGTGTCCGCGCCTTTTCAGACTGCGAACGATTTCACGAGAGCGGCTGATGTGGCCGTTTCCAGTGGCCTGGACTCCGTAAAGCACATTCATTATTCCAGACTCCCCTTGGAAGGATCAACAGAACAAGGCCATGCCGCCCAAGGCGCTCAGAACGCCCAGAACGATTCCGGCCAGGATATCCGTGGGGTAATGCACACCCAGGTAGATGCGCGAAACCCCCACCGAGAGGGCCCATGCGTATGCGGGGGAAAAAAGAGCAGGGAAAAAATGGGAGATCAGGGTGGCCACGAGGCACGCGGCCGCCGTGTGGCCGGAGGGAAAACTGAATCGATCACCGGATGTGGTCCGCCTTTGAACACCGGTCAGGGTCTCGCAAGGACGCCCCCGTTTTACCATCGCTTTGACGAATTTGTAGGCCGGAAGCTCCAGGCCGAAAGCCGCCAATGCCGAAAGAACAAATGGCAGAGCCTTATCCGGTTCGCCGAGATAGACCAGCGGCACCAGCAGAGGATAGTAATAGCCGTCTCCGCTGTGGCTGATCCAGGGAAAACCAACCGCCAGAAATCTTCTGCCGTTCCAGCCGAAAATGGTTTTGAAGAACAGGGTATCCCAGCGCGTCAGGCTGTGTACAAACGATCTCATGCCTACCTCCTTATTGCAAAAGAAGGTAGGCATGGGAAATTAGGAAATGATTAGGGCTGCATGATATTTTCTATAGGAGGGAATTGATGGCAATATGTGGACGGTGGTCCCCCTGCGCGTACCGCTGTACGATGTCTCAGGGCTCCGCCCCTTCCACAAGCACTTCCGCGCCCAATCGCTCTTCCGCGATCCTCATGAGGATTCTCCTGTGGCAGGCTTTTCCGGGCCCTTCGTAGCACACGAGAAACACGTCTTCGGTTTCCGCCCGCCGGCATAGCTCTTGAAGTTTCTCGAGGGCCCGCGGGTCTTCGAGGATCTGCTCCCGGAAGCGCTCCTCGTAGCTGCACGTGATAAACGCCTGGTTGTGCGCCTCTGCGCTGCCTTTTCCGAGCTCCTGCTCAAGGGCCTTTTTGGTCGTGGAGAAATCCTGGAAGAGGGAATCTGACGGTGCGATTTCGTCGTTTCCCCGCTTTCGCGCCACGAACACACACCGGTCCTTTGGAATCCCTTTTTTTTTCATGCTCGAGGTGCTTGTCTCTCTCAGCATGGTTGTCTGCATCCCTGGATGTTTAAAGATCTCGATCCGGTTCATCTCCCACCACACCGGCGGGGCAGATCCAGTCGAAACCGCAGGAAAGGCTCCGGCGGAGAAATGACACCGTCTCCCGCGGCACCACCAAGGGAGATTGTACCCGGGTGGACCGAAGCGCACAGGGAGGGCGGGGAATAAGGCCTCAGGAAAGCCAGCGTTTCCTCCGCCTGTAGTGCTTCACGGCCTTGTAGCTTTTGCGCTCCCCGACTTGGCTCAATCCCAGGTAGAACTCCTTGATGTCCTCGTTTTCCTTGAGTTTGGAAGAAGGGCCGTCGAGTACTATCCGTCCGTTTTCCATGACGTAGGCGTGATCGGAAATGGAAAGGGCCACGAAGGCGTTCTGTTCCACGAGGAGGATCGATGTGCCGCGTTCCCGGTTGATTTGCTCGATGATAGTGAAGATCTCCTTGACCAGGGCCGGGCTCAAACCCAGGGACGGCTCGTCGAGGAGCATCAGCCGGGGCCGAGCCATCAACCCCCGGCCAAGCACAAGCATCTGCCTTTCGCCTCCTGAAAGATACCCGCTTACCCGGTTTCGCATGCGATCGAGGACAGGGAAGTAGCGGTACACCTCTTCCACGTCCTGTCTGATCCTCTCCCCGTCCTTCCTCGAGTAGGCCCCCACACGGATATTCTCCTCCACCGTCAGCTGCTCAAACAGGGGACGGCCCTCCATCACCTGGACAATGCCCATCCGCACGGTTTCTTCCGGACTCTGCCGATCGATTCGCTTTCCCTCGTACTCGATGCTTCCGTCCGTAACCGCTCCCAGTTCCGTCTTCAACAAGCCGGATACGGCTTTGAGCGACGTGGTCTTCCCTGCCCCGTTGGCCCCTAAAAGGGCCACGATGCTGCCTTCGGAGACATCCAACGAGACCCCTTTAAGGACCAGGATGACGTCACTGTAAATAACTTCTACGTTTCTAAGGTTGAGCATTCCTACTTCTTCTTCGGGGGTGGAACGATCTTGAGGGTTGACGTCGCCTCCTTGTAGGAGGCCAGACCCGTGGCCTTTATCTCGTATTCGCCGGGAGGAAGGGGCTTTGCCTCCTTGAAATCCGGCTTGATGGTGGGATCCCATCCCACCTGGAAAAACCAGTTCAACGTCGCCGTGGGCTGCATGGCCGCGGTGAAATTCCCGTCCTTGTCCGCGGTGCCGTAGGCGAGGCCCACATCCGCGCCTTCCTCGACGCCCTTGACCGTGACGCCGGAAGGCAGAATCATCTCCACGGTGATCATTTCATTGGGGTCAAATCCCGATCCCTTAAACGTTACGGGCTTTTTGATCAGGGCCGGGGAAAGAAACGTCTCCGAAGGAATGACCTCCAGCTT
>CAYVUX010000235.1:0-6068 GCA_964455075.1 uncultured Desulfobacteraceae bacterium
AGGCCTTCTTTCGGCAACACAGTTCCTCGTTTAATCCTTATATCGGAATTCCAGTGCGTCCTCCTTTTCCTTGACACACAACGCGAAATATCCTATACTCCGCCCATAAAAAGGGACTTCTTATCACTTCTTCAACAGTCAACAGCGGGGTTTTCATCTCCTCGCATGGACCTCTCTCGCAATTCGAAAAAACGTCATTCCGGACGACCGAAGCGAAGCAAAAAGAGCTCCGGAATCCAGGAAAATGCGACCATACCAAGAAATTATGGATCCCGGCTCATGCTCTGTTTCACGGGATGAAATGGCGATGAAGAATTGCAGCACTGTTTCATCCACCCGCGCTCTGGAATCCCCCCGGCTTCCCCTCTCAATTGTCACCCGTTGAGATTTGAGACCGCACTTTCAGCAATCGGAATTGTCAACAGTTCAGGTTTGACCCCATACGCATACGGCGGGAACCTGTCATTTGGCTATCGCCAGAGGGAAATCCATTCCTCGAGATGATACGACCGGATACTGGGCCTCCCTCTTGTATTTCTTCGACACACCGGGAAGCCTCTCCTCTACAAATGCAAGAAGTCTCCGCACCGTGATGGTATCTTGTTCGCCGGAGGCAGCACCCATACGCAAGCCAACAAGAATGGTGTGCGTGAAAACCCCGTGACCCAGATCCTTCACCTCCGCGGAATATTGATCCTTTGTCGCAGCCGCCACGATATGAACTCCTGCGGCCCGGGCCAGTTGCATCAATGCCCTTCGATCCTCGTAGCCCCGGAATGCGACCAGAGCGGCACCCGCCTTGCACGAGTCCAACAGCATAAGGATCTTGCGAGCTCCTATTTTTTCCACATACCCCGCTATCTCCTTCGATGAAATCGCTTTGGCCCGGATTTCCTCTTCTCTCTCCGGGTAGGTCACCTCATAGGGAACAAAATACCACTGTCCTCCGACACTTTCCCCGTGGCCCGCCAAGAATATCACGACAACATCCCTGGGGTGCGTATCGGTCAACTCCACCAGCTTTCCACGAATGGCCTCTCCTGTTGCTTGTTGGCTGTACAACTCCACCACGTGCACGCTCTTGAACAGTTTCCCTCCCTTCTTTCGGAAAAAATCTGCGATTCCTCTGGCATCGGGCTCGGCATAGTTCAGGTTCAGGGCCGGATTCTTATACGCATTAATCCCTACAACGAACAGATGCAACGCGACCTCCTTCGCGGGAGCGGATAAACAGACCGCGACCTCGTATGGATCCGACTCTACCCGATCCTTGCTGAAGGCCACAGCCCGCAGCAGGTTTTCGCCTTCAGCGAGCGTCAGCGAGTATTTCTTCGTTGTTGTCTTTCCCTTGGAAACCGCCTGAATGGCCCGTCGTTCGTCGCCAACAGCCTTGCCGTTGTGATAGAGTCGCAGCTCGTCAATTCCGCCGCCCGTATCCTCGGCGGAAAGCATTACGTCAATGGTTTCCTTATCAAAGCTTTCCCCGGACTTCGGACTTACGATACGCACCTCGGGCGGAGAAGCAAATCCTTCAGGAAGGACCCTTTCAGCCTTGACTTGCTCACCCCGGAGAACACGGGCTACGATCGTGGGATTGAAGAATTGCTCGAAGAACTGGTCGATAGCGTAAACGTTCATCCCTTCGCTAACATTCAGGCTTTTGGCTCCGTGGGCAGAGGCGTTGAAATACCCTTCCGGCGTAATGACGATCCATTCGTCCTCCTCAAAATGGTAGCTCCGGGCCAGTTCCTTTCCCGTTTCTACATTCCAGAAACGTACGGAGCCGTCGAGGCTTCCCGATATCACGGTCTTGCCGTCCGGGCCGAAAGCAACAGAATAGATGGAATTCGTATGCCCCTGGAATACGGTCTTCTGCTTCCCGGTCGCCACATCCCAGAGCCTTATGGTTTGGTCATAGCTTCCGGAAAGGACATATCGTCCATCAGGACTGAAGGCTACCGAATATACGGAGTCTCCGAGACCTTGGAATATGCGTTTTTCTTTACCGGTCTCTACCTCCCAAAGGCGCAGGGGTCTGTAGCCTGAGCCTGGTCCTCCTCCTCCTGACACAACATAGCTTCCATCCGGGCTGAACGCGACAGACCAGACCCTGTCCTGGTGTCCTGTGAAGACCTTCCGTTTTTTTCCTGCGGCCAAATCCCAGAGGCGTATGGTTTTATCAAGCCCACCGGAAAGCGCATGCTTCCCGTCCGGGCTGAAGGCCACGCAATAAACCTCCCCTGTATGGCCGTCAAGGACTTTCAGCTCCTCTCCGGTTTCTACCTCCCAAAGGCGGACGGTTTCGTCCTTTCCCCCGGTAAGGGCCAATTCGCCGTCCGGGCTGAAGGCCACGGAGTTGACGCCTCGATCATGGCCCTTAAAGGCTCTTATCTCATTTCCCGTGGCGACTTCCCACAACCGGCAATGGCGGCTTCCCGAGAGGGCATATTTGCCGTCCGGGCTGAAGGCCGCGGAGCGAACGGTGTCTACATGCCCGTCAAAAACACGGATTTCCTCCCCGCTGCGGGCATCCACGAGGCGAAGGGTCATCAAGCCGCCGGCCAAAGCATATCCTCCATCCGGGCTGAAAGCGACAGCATGAATCTCATCCCTTTGTCCGCCAAAAACTTTTACTTCTTCCGCTTTGACCACATCCCACATGCGAACGGTTTCGTCGCCACCTCCGGAGAATGCATGCCCTCCATCAGGACTGAAAGCCACAGCCGAGATGCCCCCGTAGGGATGCCCTGGAAGGGTCTTGACCTTTTTTCCGTTTCTTACTTGCCAAAGATTCAGATGGTCCTCGAAATCGCTTCCCGAGACCACCCACTTTCCGTCAGGGCTGAAGGCCGCAGAGATGGCCAAGCCTTCATGGCCCCTGAAAAGGGTTGCCATTTCTCCGGAGGCGGTATTCCACAAGTAGAGGTTCTTGTCGGTGCTTCCGGCAAGAACGTACTTCCCGTCGGGGCTGAAGGTTGCGCTTTCAAAATCACCGGATGAATCCGCCTTGAATTCCCTTTCCTCGCCTCCACCGGCTACATCCCACAGTCGACACCGACGGCTTCCTGTGAGCGCATACTTCCCGTCAGGGCTGAAGGCTACAGAGTATACATAGCTTTCGTGCCCCCCAAATACCTTCAGCATTTTTCCGCTGGAAATGTCCCAAAGGCGCGCAGCCTGCCCTGCGTCTCCGGAAAGTGCATACCGTCCGTCAGGGCTCATCGCAGCCGACAGCACATCGTATTCCCCCTTGAATGCCTTCAATTCCTTTCCGGTCGCCACATCCCAGAGGCGCACGGTGTTATCCAAGCTTCCCGAAAGGACATGCCTGCCGTCATGGCTGAAGGCAACCGAGGTCACCGCCCTCGTATGCCCTCTGAAGGCCCTCACCTCTCTTCCGGAAGCCACCTCCCAGAGACGAACAGTGTTGTCCCAGCCTCCGGAAATGCAATAATCGCCGTCCGGACTCAAGGCGATGTCGGCGACATCCCCGGTATGGCCCGTCTGCATGAATATCTCCGGGCGTGGTTTTTGAGACGAGCCGCTTACGGACAAGCCCGAAAAGCATGCTTGAGGGATCACAAAGACAAAGACCGGAACGAACAGGGCAAAGAGAATTTTTTGCATACGCTTTTCCCCCAAATGATACGTTCACAAGCAAACCATGCCGTCAGAATTCGAAGATACTTGGTCCATTAACCGTTTTCTTTTCATAAATGGCCCGATTCTGTACCCCCGCGTGATTCTGCATAGCCTGACATCCGTTGTCCTTCTAGCCAGGGATACGGTGTGCAGGGACCTCTTCAGGCCTTGCTGTCGCCTCCCATGGCATCTACAAATTTGCCGTCCCCCTGTCAATCCACAATGGGGAAGTGGATCCTGCCGGCTCAGGGCGGGTTTTCGCAGGGCATCGACCACAGGCGTCTCTCCCCCTCTGGTTTCTGCAGACCAGACAGGGCCTAACCCCTTAAAATCACACGAACCTTCTGGAACAGTCAACAGCAGAGATTTCACCCCCTCGCAATTCGAAAATACGTCATTCCGGACGACCGAAGCGAAGCATAGAGAGCTCCGGAATCCAGAAAAATGCGACCATATCGAAAAATTATGGTTCTTCCGGAAAATGAGTGCCTCAGGGGCCCAAATAGAAATGGTACACCGGTTTTCGCATCCTTACGTCTTTGAAAGGGAATGACAGATCATGGCATTGTGATGTTGGCCTGACAGAATTTCGGTCCTCCTGTAGGAGCGGGCTTGCCCGCGAACAAGCTCCGGACTGGTGATGGAGGCGCTTTCGGTTGCGAAGGAACCGGGACACTGCCTGTAGCAGAGATCCTATCGTGAAGACCTTAGCCAACCTGGTAGCGTTTCTCGGTTCGCGGCTGACGCCGCTCCTACACAAGCGCTTTCGATTCCCTTTTGGAACGAGCAAAAACATTCATTCCCCCTACTCCAAGGGCGATTTGCATTCTAAGAGGTACCCATTTTCCGGAAGATCCAAAATTATGGATCCCGGCTCAAGCTCCGTTTCACGGGATGTAATCGGGATGACGAATTGCAGCACAGTTTCTTCCGCCCGCAGTCTGGAATCGCCCCGGCCTCTCCTTTAGACCATTGTGACGGAGGAGGATGCAGTCCCCCGTGCCGTCATTGCCATCCAGACCTTTGGGGAGTTCCTGGGATTCAACCCTCACTGCCATGTCTTATGCACGGATGGAGGTTTTTATGGAAAAGGCATGTTCAGGGTGGCGCCCTGGTTTATCCCAAAAGACCTGCAAGAGCTGTTCCGGTACAAGGTCTTCAAAATGCTCCTTTCCCGAAAGAAGATCACGGAAGATCTGATCGATATGATGATGGGCTGGCGGCATTCCGGATTCAACGTGTATTGTGGACCAAGAATTCAACCCGGCGAAGAGGAGGCCATGGAGAATCTGGCCCGATATGTCGTCCGGGCATCCTTTTCCCAGGAGAGAATGACCTATATCCCGGAGGAATCCAAAGTCCTTTACCGGTCGAAGGACGGAAAAAAGCAGCATGTCTTTGACGAAAAGGGACTTCTTATCACTTCACTTATACTCCGCCCATAAAAAAGGGACTTTTTATCACTTTATCACTATCACTGGCGGCGATGTTGCGGCGGGCCTCGGCCAGGTCGAACCCGGTCTCCACTCCTTCTGTCTCCATACGCACGGTCTTGGACAGCCCGGTGCGTCTTTCCCCGGCCGTGACCTCAAGAACGCCGTTCAGGTCGAGGTTGAGGTTGATTACGATCTCGTTGCCCTCCGGGATCCGGCTCAACCCCTCCACCATGAAGTTTCCAATAAAGATGTTGTCCGATGCCAGAGGGGCTTCGCCCTGGTAGATGCGCCCGGCCCGCCACAGGTACTCGGCCCGGGGAAGCACGCCCGCGAGATCTTCCCTGCCCGCCGCACAACACGACTCGGCCAGCAGGTCCCGGCTTTTGGCATGGCCGGCCAGGGCCTCCTTGGCCTGCTCCTCCATCTGCTCGGGGGATGCCTGCTTGCCCCTGGCCGCCTTTTTCTTCTTTTTCCTGCGCTTCTTTCCCATGAAATCCTGCAGAACCTGCGCCAGTCCATTCGGCGTTGTGATCGCGCAACCATAACAAATTATCCGCCGTTTTCAATACACGAAAGCCGGATCGCCATGTCTTCCGGACGAGGAAAAGCTTGACCGGAAGGCGCGCATGTGGACATAAACAGCGAAAGACAGGGAGAGAAAACCTGGATCAAACGGAGAAGAAAATTGGATGCCAACGACTTGGAACGGCTGCTTCAACAAACCAGAGCGGAGCTTTTCGAGGCGCGGGCACGGCTGCGAGCGGAGAAAAAATCTCCGATGTCCCAGTCCTGGATGTAGCCGACCTCGTCGAGCAGGACAAGCTGGGGAGAAGCGCTTTTAAGGGATACCGGACTGAACTCCAGGCTGGAGGAACCGGCTTCGGCAACAGGACCTTGCGTACCACCTTTCGACCGGATGTTCGGCAATGGACCCGTTGACAACGATACAGCCGGACGATAAAATCATGTTATTTCTGTAAGCATGGAGGC
>CAYVUX010000236.1:0-6009 GCA_964455075.1 uncultured Desulfobacteraceae bacterium
TTCCTCCCTGTTCTTTTACTGGAAGATCACCCCGCTGGTTGTGCGCGGTTTTTCTTGGGTGCTTCGGCGGTCCATGGGGATCGCCGGAATCGAGGGCCTCGGAACCGCGGCGAACGTGTTCGTGGGCATGGTGGAAGCCCCCCTGCTTGTGCGCCCGTACCTCCTCGGCGCCTCCCGAAGCGAGCTCTTTACCATCATGACGGCCGGCATGGCCACCATTGCCGGAACGGTGCTGGTTCTCTACGCCTCCATACTCGGAGGAGTTATCCCCGGGATTATCGGGCACCTTCTCACCGCATCAATCATCAGCGCACCGGCCGCCGTCACCATCAGCAAGCTCATGGTGCCTGAAACAGGCGAGCCCTCCGAGGCTCGTCTCGACATCGGCGACAAGGCGCAAAGCTCCATGGACGCCATCACCCGGGGAACCGTGGAAGGCGTCAAACTGCTTATCAACATCATCGCCATGCTCATCGTGCTCATCGCCCTGGTTCATCTGCTGAATATCCTCCTCGGGTACCTGCCGCATTTTCGGGGAGAGACGGTCACGTTCCAGCGTATTCTCGGATTCGTCATGGCCCCGGTGGTGTGGCTCATGGGGGTTCCCTGGAGCGAGGCCGCTGCCGGCGGAACCCTCATGGGCACGAAAACCGTGCTGAACGAACTGCTGGCCTACCTGCACCTGGCAGCACTCCCCCCGGAGGCGCTCTCGGAAAGAAGTGAGGTGATATTGACCTATGCCATGTGCGGATTCGCGAATTTCGGATCCCTGGGAATCATGATCGGCGGGATGGGGGCCATGGTCAAGGAGAGGCGCGACGAAGTCGTGGCATTGGGCCTCAAGTCGATCGTGGCCGGAACCATCGCCACGTGCATGACGGGGGCGCTGGTGGGGCTGATCTACTAGTTCGTTTCCATCCATAAGAACGTAAAATCTTGCCAAAATGCGCCTATCCTGCTCTAAGAAGCGCAGATCCTGCCTTGTAGAGGGGTTTCAACAAAGCCAAAAATGAGAAGCTCAAGCTGGAAGGTCCGGTCTTACAAAAGCGCGACTTGTCTTCATATGGAAATCAGCGTGTTGAATCATCAGCTATCATTTACATGGAGGCACAAATGAAAAAATTGCTGCTTTTTGTTGTGACATCCGCTGCCATGGTACTTGCTGCCGACGACCCACGCGTTTTTGCGCAGTATTATCAATTGCGATCTGCATGGAGCGATAAGTGTCTGGACATAGACTGGAGCTACGGGGATATAAACGGTGCAAATGCCCAGCAATGGGACTGTTCGTCAGAGGGACGGATCAATCAGCTCTGGGAATTGAAGCCCCTGTCGGGGGATGCTATCAAATAATATCCAAATCCAGCGGCAAGTGCCTGGATGTGGACCTCAATGCGGGCTACGGCTTAGCCGATGGCGCCAATGTCCAACAATGGGAATGTATTGGGGAGGGACAGGCCAACCAGCATTGGAAGTTTGTGCCCGGCGAATCCAGCTTGTTTTATCCCTTGTTGGAAAAGGCGAGCTATTATTATCCTGCGGAATATTTACCGGTTACAAGCAGCGACCCCGCCGAGGCAAAACCGTTAGGCGTCGGCCCTGTCGCCCATGGATTGCATACGTTCCATCTTATGGTGAAATTCAATGCGTTTCCGGACCCTGTGGACATCTATGTGGCCCTTCATGCCCCTGCCATGTCGCCCGAAATCTGGTTTATAACGCCGAAATCGGGGCTCCGGCCGGCTTCAAAGGGCATTGTACGATGGAAGTCAGGTACGACAGGCCCCATCAACGAAGAGCTGTTCGGCGAAATTCCCATGGGGCTGCTTCCGGCCGTGCCGTACAACCTCTATGTTTTGGTAACACCTGCCGGCAGCCTTGAGACCTACTATTTCTGGGCAACCGGCTTTCTCGGCAGTACAAGATCCTGGATGTCAGCCGTACCATCGCAGCCGCACTAGGCGAACAGGCCTTTGAGGCCGTTCTTCTTGCCATGGATAACGGCTATTCCTTGAAACAGATCGCCGATGCCGGCATGTCAGACCGCCTTCTATCGAGCGGTGAAACCTCAGACGGCTCAGGCGGGATTGTATCGCCTGATAAGCCGTCCTTGCCGCTGTTTGGCAGATACTAGAAAAGGGGAAGGTGAAAATGCCATCTACCAAGGCGGGCCAAAATGCATTATTGATTGGCATTCTTATTGGTATCCGAAACGCCGGCTACGATCTTCCGGAGGCGTCCGAGGCCATCATGGATGAACGTGTAAATGTGGAAATTGATAAAAACAACTTCATAAAAGCGAAGATCGTTAAGGGTGATGGAAGCGCCCAGTCCCCTACAAATCCTGCAGAAGAGGTCTTTGCCGATCCGGATCCATTTCCGTGCACCGATGCCGACAACGACGCGTATTACAAACCGGGCAGCTCTCCCGAGGCGGATAAGTACCCGGACTGCAACGACAACAATCCGGAAATCAATCCCGGGATCATTGAAGAATGCGGAGATAAGGTTGACAACGACTGTGACGGCAGTAAAGATGAGGAAGGGTGCTACTGGAACTGCGCGAAATACGACGCCGTGCCTTGTGCTGATGCCTGCATGCCGTCAATAGAGCATACATGCTGCGCCAACGGAGGATATTGCAAGCCGGGATGGTCTGCTGCGGGACTCTATACTGCACGCCGCCGGGCGGCGTGTGCTGCGGAGGAAAAGGCACCTGCAAAGCAGGATGGGAGTGCTGCGATAACGCTGGTTGCATGCCGATCGGGAGCGTGTGCTGCAACTACGGCGACGGAAGTTACTGTCCGGCAGGATATGAATGCTGTCACGGTGATAAGTGCTGTCCAGTAGGATCACGAGTAAAAAGTTCTGATCTTCGGACTTCTATGACAGGTCAACCCCTTCTTATTAAGGAACAAAAAAAGAGCGAATTTATGAGCCCGGTTAGACGGGAGTGATTGCCCCTATTTTTCACATTCATCCATTACCTGGAAAACCAATCGGAATCCATCATCACTAGTTTTTAGATCACGCTTGCGTCCACATCGATAGGTTGTTCTGACTCCATTTGGAGTACACTGGTAATTGCCCCCTCGAATAACACGCTGTTCGCCATTTGAAAAAAAACCAGGACTACTTCCTTGTGAATTCTCGATGGAACTGACCTCATATATGTCGGCAGTCCATGTCTTGGTACCCAATTCAAGTGGAAAAAAACGCCTCGATTCTGCGTGAGACTTTCATGGTCAAAAAAGTTGTCGAAGCTCCTCTTTTCGATCGGAGGATGGGGCGCGTAGTCCGAGGGGAGCCGCCCCCTCGGCCGGAGCGCTCCCGGGGCACGTCGCACGGGAGGACGGTAATGCGAATATCCATTATGCCGCCTCTGCGTTTAACCACTGGTCCAACTTTCCCTTGTCCTTTCGAGCCCAGGGCTGCCACCTGGGGATTTGCGTGCGGTGGCGGTTGGCATAGACTTCCCCGGGGTATGGGGATCGCCACCGCCCTCGGGAACCAGGGCCCAATGAGGCCGATGCTCATTATATCGGAGCCGAAATTCTTCTATACATTCGAGCGCATGGGCTGGCGAGCCATAGTCCCGCCAATAGATCGCTTCTTCCTTGAGCGTCCGGTGAAAGCGCTCCAAAAGTCCCAACTGGGTCGGGGTTCGGTATTGGATTCGAACGTGACGGAACTCATTGCGAACAAAACGGTGACAACGCTTCGCCATAAACGATGGACCGTTGTCCGTCACCAGAAACAGGATCGTCGACAGGGGACCGGGGATCCTCTTGGCCTCCAAACGGGCTTTGGCCACGGCACGGGTGAACTCGGAGGCACAGTAGCTCGATGTCAAATGCGTTGCTTCTTCCTTCCGAAGCAGGCTCAGAACGGCTTCTACACGTTGCTCCACGCTTGCATCCGACTTCCTGCTCACAATCTCTCCTCCTTTCACTTTGGTTGTCTTTCTTCTACATCCGTACAATTCCAGAAAGTCTCACGCAAGCCGTTTCTCAATAACCTCGAGCAATACAATCGACATGTTCCTTTATGCTCCACTTGGCCTTGAACAAACAATCCTCCACAGAATGACCTATGACTGAGAAGCCCTCCAGATCTGGGGAATAGAATCCGAAATAATCGGGCTCCTCGGTCGCTTCAATTATTAATGAATATGGTAATTCAATCATCTCTGCTTTCTCCTTAAGACTTTTTTATTCCTGCTGATTTTGATTTGCCTGTATTGTGTTTCTTGAAAAATGGTACAATATTTTTGACTTCAAGATGCCCGGGTTCACGGTCTTTTGACATGTTCCCGTCAGATAGCGAGGTGGAAAAGGAGGACGTATAAAATGAAAGTATGGCCCGGAAAACCGTATCCCCTGGGGGCCACCTACGACGGTGCGGGGACCAATTTTTCCGTGTTTTCGGAAGCGGCTGAACGAGTGGAGCTGTGCCTTTTTGACGAAAGCGGCGCGGAGACCCGCGTGGATCTTCCGGAAGTCACCGGTTTTTGCTGGCACGCATATCTTCCGGAGGTGGAGCCGGGGCAGCGGTACGGCTTCCGTGTGCACGGTCCGTGGGCGCCCGAGCAGGCCCGGCGGTGCAATCCGAACAAACTCCTGCTCGACCCCTATGCCAAGGCGGTGCGGGGAGGGGTTGATTGGAATGAGGCTGTCTTTCCCTACCTTTTTAACGACGGCTCCGAGGTCCGGAGCGACAGCGACAGCGCGCCCTTTATCCCCAAAAGCGTGGTGCACCAGCCCCATTTCGACTGGCGCGGAGACCGCAGCCTGCAGCTGCCCTGGCACGAAACCGTGATTTACGAAACGCATGTAAAGGGGTTCACCGCGCGCCATCCGCAGGTTCCCGAGGAACTGCGGGGGACTTACGCGGGCCTGGCGCAACCGGCGGTCATCGAGCACTTGAAGGCGCTCGGCGTCACTGCGGTGGAATTGATGCCGGTCCATTTTTTCATCCATGACAAACACCTGGTGGACCGGGGATTGCGAAACTACTGGGGCTACAACTCCATCGGCTATCTCGCCCAGCAAAACGAATATGGGGCCGACGATCGTCCCGGCGGCGTGGTGGCCGAATTCAAGCAGATGGTCAAAACCCTGCACCAGGCCGGCATGGAGGTTATCCTGGATGTGGTTTACAACCACACGGCGGAGGGAAACCACCTCGGGCCGATGCTTTCTTTCAAGGGAATCGACAACGCCGCGTACTATCGCCTGATGGATGATGACCCCCGCCGCTACATGGATTATACAGGTACCGGAAACAGCCTGAACATGCGGCACCCTCATGTGCTTCAGCTGATCATGGATTCCCTCCGCTACTGGGTGACGGAGATGCACGTGGACGGTTTCCGGTTCGATCTCGCATCCACCCTGGCCCGGGAACTCCACGAGGTGGACAAGCTCTCCGCCTTTTTCGATCTCATCCAGCAGGATCCCGTAATCAGTCAGGTCAAGCTCATTGCCGAACCCTGGGACGTGGGCGAGGGCGGGTATCAGGTCGGAAATTTTCCGCCCGTGTGGACCGAGTGGAACGGCAAATACCGGGACTGCGTACGGGACTTCTGGCGAGGTGAGGATCAGACCATGGGCGAGTTCGCGGCCCGCTTTACCGGCAGTTCCGACCTGTACGAAAACACTTCCCGCCTTCCTTACGCCAGCATCAACTTTGTCACGGCCCACGACGGGTTCACCCTCCACGACCTGGTCTCGTACAATGAAAAACACAATGAGGCCAACGGCGAGGAAAACCGCGATGGAGAAAGCCATAACCGCTCGTGGAACTGCGGTGCGGAGGGCCCCACGGACGACCCCGAGGTCCGCCGCCTGCGCGACCGCCAGAAACGCAATTTTCTCGCCGTGCTGCTGCTTTCCCAGGGCGTGCCCATGATCCTGGGCGGGGACGAGATCGGGCGCACCCAGCAGGGCAACAACAACGCCTACTGCCAGGACAATGAGGTTGCCTGGTACGACTGGGAAAACGTTGACG
>CAYVUX010000237.1:0-5992 GCA_964455075.1 uncultured Desulfobacteraceae bacterium
GGCCCGAAGCTGAGATGGGAAAATGGGAAGTTATTTTTGAGTGAGCCCTAAGGAGAAGATTCTTTCACCAGAAGAGAAAGAAAGCAAAGACTGTAGTTTGCGTTTCTGGGTTCAATCTGAAGGTGCAGAATGCCGTTATTGTCTGTTGATATGTCGGACATGAGTATATCTTCTTTGGATTTCAAAAAATGTTCCTTTTTAAAGTTTTCAGAGATAAAAAGATAGGTCCCATTATGGCCTGTCGATAAACCAAATGGTGTAATGGTGAAACGTAAAGAGTATCTGCAATTCGATTTCGGCAAACGAAATATTAATTCTCCCTGTCGATTTGAGGAGAAATCAAGCCCCATACCGCTTGTACGACGGCCATTAGTTATAAAGTCAGGATAAAGAGGATTATTATAGTTTCTGAAAAGATATTTTTGTTTTATCTTCAATGGTTTAAGCTTCAGTGGGTCCTTGACGATTTCGCGTTGTTTAAATTCCACATTGTAATCTTTGTCAATGATAAAATCATATACTAGAGTATTGGAGGCTTGCCGGTAAAGTCGATTATCACATTTCAGGATATTGGCAATTTCCGTTTCAGTAAGATTTTTATCGGCTATTTCTTTCATCATGTTTGCAATCTTAGAATGGCTTGTTGGAATGTTTGAATTAATAAACTCACCGGTTGCATTACGGTTTTTTACCATGATGGCTGGGAATGCGTTGTTGGGTACGCCCTTCGCCTTGGGAGTGTCGAGGATATGTATTCCGTGGTCTCCTAAAATTACGATAAACGCATCGTCATAGAGTCCCCGTTCACGAAGCCTATCGAGGAGCCTGATAATCCGTTTAAATTCGAAGTGGACTCGATTGTAATATGCCCGGTATGTTTTTCGCGGGTGTTCAATTCTTTTCCCATTCTCATCAAAAAGAATCGGAGGATGACCTCCTTTCACGTGATGAACATGCAGGGTGCTTTGAATAGATTTGTCCACCGGGGCCTCGGCAAGCTTACCGTAAACCATAGCATCACCTACATGAACGGGAGTTTTATCTTTCTGTACCTCCCATTGTCTTATGAACTTTTCCAGGATATCTTTTTTGAAGAGATACGGCGCAATTTTAAATGAATAATACTCTATCATGTTCCATGGGAACATTCCCTCCATACGAACCGTAAAACTCTTCAAGAAATTTGATTTTCGCAGGTTCTCACTTGTATCAACACGAGCATTTGTGTATGAGAAGTCCGGCAAAAGTAAACTGACGAATATCATCGAGTTCTCATCGAGATAATTTTTTATAAAAGATGAAGAGGAATACACTTCATTGCTGTAAAACGGCAATTCAGACGGGACCGAAAGGTATCCACCTGAAAAGATCCCGGGGAGTGCTACAGATGTTTGGACATGCATGCCCACATTGTTGGTGAAATTGACGAAACCCGGCAGTTTTGTTTTTAACCCGGCATGATCGTTTAAGACATCCTCCACAACCTCTGTTGAAATTGCGTCTACAATTAATACGATCACGTTGTTCTTTTCCGCAAAGCTGAGGTTTTGAACAACCTGGTGACGAGGAACTGTTGTGAAAACTTTTTCGGGATCTTGTCCATTATTCGCTTGTATCTCAACAAAGTATGCTGTGGAGAGTATGACTATGAATATACCGAGTGAAAATATTCTCTTGCGAAACGCCGTGTAAAAGAAAAAAGGAAGCAGAAGAAGGATCAGTGCTATTGTCGAATCCAGAATCGTTCTGGCCGGGTTGGCGTAATTGGCTAAATTTCCGTCAAGTTCAGGCAATCCGTAGCTGAGTATTCCTGTCTCCAGCGCAAAATAAAGTATTATGATTAAAAGGAGTATATGAATGAGGAACCCGAACATCCTCCGTGATAGAAATAGCAATAAAAAAATAGTCAATAGAAGCGTAAAAAAGATAATTAAACAAGCTGATAGCAAGTTCCAGATAGTAAAATGGAAGAATTCATGGGTTTGAACATAGAGTTGTAACGGACAAATGAGCCCGAGAAACAGTGAGCTGATAAGAGCGGTGAAACCCGAATAAATCAGATTTTCTCTACGATCCGGAACACGTTTCAGGTCTCCTGCAGTTATTCTGTTGATTATGGTATGAAAAGAACGAAACGTTTTCATGGGGGTTCCTTCTTCAAACCTTACAACTACTCGTTAAAATGAAAGGATGGGGAATCGCTTCGATTTTTGATAAATTTAGCAAGAATTGAGTTGTATGTAAAGCTGTTATAAACACCTGATATTATTGGTAATTTAAAGACAAGGCAAGAGAAGCAGATATGTCCAGTTTCCGAGTGCGCGAGAAAAACCTGCTCCTTTATGCTGCGGGACTTTTCCTGTTAACGAGGTTATTGATAACAGGAGTTTCAGAGATAACCACCTCTCACAGCCATAACTATCTGTTGTCGGCCATCCAGGACTTTTTATGATCTTTATATGCATATTTATGCCTATGGATGCATCATCCTCTTTACTTTCAGTTATATTTACAGTAATTATTGTTGGGTATCGCTCTGGTCCATTATCGGAGAAACCAGCCCATGCCCGACATTTCCTCCCTTTACCGTCCGCGCAGGCCACAGGATTCACCATATTATCAGTATGTTGAGGATTACTTGGAAGAATTCGAGCATACCGAAGATCCTCCGTCGGTATTTCCTCTATAACCGAAAACTCCTTTCAGATCTAAGTCGTTGTGGATGGGAATCGTTGAAAGCCTTTTTCAAGGAAACCGTTTCCGAAAGCGGCGCCTGTCTGCGTGCACCGCACAGGCAGCCTGTGCCGGTCGAAGATCCCGACCCTGTCGGGGGGCAGTTATTGCCATACAGACCTTAGGTGATTTTCTTGGATTCAATCCACACCTCCATGTGCTGTGTTCAGACGGCTGCTTTTATGGAGAAGACGGCAGGTTCGGGACGTTTAAAGGCCGCTGGCCCGGCGCCTTACCCGCTCAATCAGAAAGGCCTTCCTTAGACGCCGGATCCTTTGTAGAATGGATTTGCGTGTTTGATTTGAAAAAGGTGCCCCCGGACTGAATCCGGCTCGGCCGGTTCCGGAGGGAGGAAGCGGTTCGTCCAGGCTTCCAACAAGGGATGCGAGGATCCTTCGTCGTGATTTCATGTGAAGGGAAGGAGGTCTCCCGTGAGACGAACAGGCACGGTCCGGGCAACACGGTTCTTGAATCATCGTCCGGGCGCTTTTCATCCGGAAAGCCATGAGAGGCTGGAAGCTGTCTATGCCATGCTGGATGAGCCTGAGATGGACGGCCGATGCCATCCTGTACCGCCAAGGGAAGCGGACATGGAAGAGATCACCCTGATTCATTCCCGGGCCTACGTGGATCGTGTGGCTGCAACGAAGGGCAAGGACCACGTGGCGCTTGACCCGGATACGGCGACATCGGCGGGTTCCTTTGACGCGGCGATTTTGGCTGTGGGAGGCCTTTGCGAGGCAATATCCCGGGTTGTTCAAGGAGTGCTGGATAACGCTTTTGCCCTGGTAAGACCGCCGGGGCATCATGCGGAACATAATCGGGCCATGGGATTCTGCTTATTTAACAACGTGGCCGTCGGGGCTCGTTATGCCCAGAAATACCTGGGATTGGATCGGGTGATGGTGGTGGACTGGGACCTTCACCATGGCAATGGAACACAGCACGCTTTTGAGCGAGATCCCTCCGTTCTCTATTTCTCTACGCATCAGTACCCTTACTATCCCGGAAGCGGGGCCTTTGATGAGGTGGGCAAGCATGAAGGGGAGGGGTTTACGCTGAATGTACCTTTTTCCACGGGGTTCGGCGATACAGAATATCATGAGATCTTTGAGAAAATTCTCAAACCCATCGCCATGGATTTTGGGCCGGAATTGATTTTGGTTTCCGCGGGATTTGATATCCATGAAATGGATCCTCTCGGCGGGATGGAGGTCAGCTCCAAGGGTTTCGGGGCGCTGACCCGGCACGTCATGGACATAGCGGACTCCTGCTGTCATGGAAGGGTAGTGATGACTCTCGAGGGAGGATATCATCCGGGAGCCATGCGGGATTCGGTCCGGATCGTGCTTGAAGAATTGGCGGGGCTTACGGAGACCCGGGAAGAATCGCTTCCGAAACAGCCGCCGCAGCAGCGGATTTACGCCATACTCAGGGAGATACTCCGGATTCACGGCCGGTATTGGCCGGTGCTGGAATAAAAGGAATGGTGCGGGCCGGGCACTTGCCGGAAGCGGGCTGGAACATGGGCAAAAGTGGTCGATACGGAAAATACGGAGAGATCAAAAGGCTGGATCGCCTTCGGGGTAACCGAGGGGCCCCGGCGGGTATTAGAAGCCGAAAAGAGACGCTCCCTTCTGAAATCCTGTGGCCCCGGAAAAGGGTGCAAGCCCAATCCCGGCTTTCCCTGAAACGAGCCGGGGGGGAGGATGTGGAATACCTCAAGGACCTAAGCAGGCAAGCCTTTGGCCGTTACGGCCCTTATGAGGGGATGATCGCTCCGTGGTTTCATTCGGAAAAGACCAAGACGTTCCTGGCCCGGCGGGGAAAGATAAGGGCGGGGTTTGTCATGATCGGCCCTACGCATCTATTGGAGGGATTTCGGCCCGCCTATGAGATTCTGGCCATAGCGGTGGCACCCTCCTGGCGCGGGATGGGGGTCGGCCGCGCCCTCATGTCAAAGGCCCTGACCGAAGCCGCCGACCAAGGAGTTCAGACCATCATTCTCCACACCGAACCGTCCAATGATTCGGCGGTCAGGCTCTTTGAAAGATGCGGCTTTGTTCGAACAAGCAGCCCGAGACGAGGGTTCTATCCGAGGGGCCAGGATGCGGTTTTGATGACCAAACGACTGCCTCCTTTAGGGCGGTAATGGGACAGCCCCCTTGCGCCCGTCCAAAAGAGATTTTGGCCCACTCGCGCGTCCCCGCTATCCCCATCCCTTGAACAGGCTCTTCCTTTGAGCTATCCTCTCGGTAGTCATCAAGGCGGCTTTCGAGCCGACGCGCTTTCGCTGCAAAATGGGATTGACCCCCTGTTTGCAGATTTTCAGAACCTGAGAAGGGTCGATAAGCTCAAGGAGAGATGAATAATGAGGGTGCAGGACAATGTTCTCTTTGTCAAAGGCCAGGATGAGTTCATACCAGATGCCAACGTGTATGTGATAGGAGATCCGTCTTCTCACGACCTGAGCCTCGTGGATGCGGGGTTGACCGGGAAAGAGGATTACAAAACGCGCGCCGTTCGGGATCTGGGCGTGGAGCTTTCGCATGTGCGAAGGGTCATCATGACACACACGCATTTTGATCACATCGGATGCCTGCCGGAAATCCTGAATATGCTGCCGGAGGCGGAGCTCTGGGTGCATGTGAACGAAGCCGAACCTCTGGAGCGCGGTGACGAAAGGACTGTGTACGGGATGGAGATGCTGCAGGGTATGTGTCAATCCCAGTTTGGCATTGAACCCGGCACGTTTTCCCTCAAGGTGGACAGGAAGCTGCAGGGGGGAGAGATCCTGGAAATCGGAGGGATGTCCTGGCAGGTCCTGCATGTCCCGGGACACTCCGCAGGGAGCATTGCGCTTTACCAGAGTCAAGACCGGATATTGATCCCCGGGGACGTGATCTATGCAGATTATGCCATTGGGCGCTTCGACCTCCACCTCGCGAATGGGCGGGAGCTAAAAGACTCCCTCGAGTTGCTGGCGGAACTGGACGTGAAGAGGCTGCTCCCCGGCCACAATCGGATCGTGACCGATTTGGAGGAAGGGTATATCCGGAAAACCGTCCAACAGTGGGAACCCTTTCTCGTATAGGTCGCGGGAAGGATGGGGGTGGAGAGGAAGCCCCCTGGGGGTTGGAAGCCGTCAAGGCAGGGGGATCACTCTGTTTGCGGATTGAAGACCTCCGGATCGAGGAGAGGATGGTGTGTCGCGCAATCGTCAAGAGGCCGGGCGAACAGCCGCATCAAAACGGTTTCG
>CAYVUX010000238.1:0-5981 GCA_964455075.1 uncultured Desulfobacteraceae bacterium
AAAGATCGTGGACGAAGCCCACCGAATCGCGAAGGAAACGGGAGGAAACGTGGCCGGTGTAATCAAGGAGATGATCCAGGGCGCAAAAAAGAAATAATCACCAAAGGGCGCTTTTTCGAAGGAATCGAGTCCTCAAACCTCCAGGATGAAATCCGTAATATACGGATTTTCCTTCATTTCCCGGGCCATGGTCGAGGTAGGAGTCTCTCCGTAATCATGGCCGGGCCAGATTACCGTCTCTCCCGGCAGGGAAATCAGCCGTTTCTCCAGGGAATCGAGAAGGGTTTCAAGGGATCCGCCCGTGAGGTCCGTCCTGCCCACAGCACCCACGAAAAGGGTGTCGCCCGTGAACAGGTTGTCTCCGATGCGGTAGCAGACCGAACCGGGTGTGTGGCCCGGCGTGTGGATTACCTCCACCTTCATATCCCCCACATTCAGGAGATCCCCGTGCTTCAGACGAATGTCCGCCGGATCGCCGGGAGGAAGTCCCAGTTCCTGCTTCGAGGCTTCCCGCCCTTCCCTGCCCGAGAAGAACCGGTCATCCGCCTCGTGCATTGCCACAGGGACAGAAAGGGTCCGTTTCAAACCCCGATTTGCCAGGACGTGATCCGGATGCCCATGGGTGTTCAAGATGAAAAGGATCTCCAGGCCCTCTTCCTCCACAGCGGCAAGGAGCTTCTCTTCCTCTCCCGCAGGGTCGATGATTACGCCCTTTTGCGTGCGGGTGCAGCCCACCAGATAGGTATTCACCTGGAAGGGGCCCACGGCGATTCGCCTCACGGTTGCCTCTTTCATCTCTTCACCGTGTCCGGCTTCTCTTTTCCCTCCCCGTAGAACCGGAGGATCATCATGGTGATGTCGTCCATCTGGGGAGCTTCCCCGGCAAAGGTTTTCACTTTATCCGTTATGGCGGTGACCACGTCCTTCAAAGACGCATTTTTCAGCGTCCGCAGCTCTCGCCTGAGTCTCTCGTCGGAAAAAAGCGCGCCCTGAGGATCCATGGCTTCGGTCACCCCGTCCGTATAAAGGAACAGGCTGTCCCCCCGGTGTAGGGTGATCTTTTTGGACCGGTATTCGAAATCCTCCATGACCCCCAGAGCCAGGCCACCGGTGGACTCCAGGGGCTCAATGCTCCCCCCGGCCCTGACAACGTAAGGCGGGTTGTGCCCTCCGTTACAGTAGATCAACTCACCGGTTTGGATGTTGAAAATGCCCAGGAAGAGCGTAACAAACATCAGGGAAGGGTTGTCCACGGAGAGATCATGGTTGACCGTATTGAGGATTTCCTCGGCCCTCAAACCCTGGGAAGCCTTTGTCTTGGTGAGGGTGTTGGTGATCGCCATAAAGAGCGAGGCCGGTACCCCTTTTCCCGAGACGTCGCCGATGGAGAGACAGAGATGTTCCTCATCCACGAAAAAGAAATCATAGAGGTCTCCCCCCACTTCCCTGGCGGGTTCGAGCATGGCATAGATATCAAATTCGGCCCTCTCGGGGAAGGGCGGGAAAATCTTGTGCAGGATGCCCATCTGGATTTCACGTGCGATTTTCAGTTCGCTTTCTATCCTTTCTTTGGCCGCAGTGGTTTCCGTGAGCTCTCGGATGTATTCCTTCAGGGAGCGTCTCATGTAGTCGAAGGACTCGGCCAATGTCCCCACCTCGTCCCTGGACCGGATTGCAGGTACCACCACATCCAGGTTCCCCTCCGCCACTTCCCGCGTGGCCGCGGAAAGCTCACGGAGAGGCCTGGTAATGGACCGCGAGATCAAAACCACCACGGCGAGGATAAAGAGGAACCCGCCCAGGCTGAGAAAAAGCACGATGCGATTCAGGCGGGCAATATCCGCCATGAGTTCGTCCTTGGGAAAGAGGACACCCAGGGACCAGTGGTTGGAAGGGAGCGGCGCATAGGACATCCAGCACTTTCCCGCAAGCGGGCTTTCCACGGGGACAAACCCGGAATCCCCACGGATCATGGCTCTCCCCAACTCCCTCAAGTACTTATCTTTCCTGGCCTCGGCCACGCTGAAGATCGTCTCGTGCATGATCCACGGATCTCTGGGATGGGTCACATAGGTTCCGTTCTTCGAAAGCAGAAAACCGAAACCTGTCTCCTCTATTCTGATGGAACTGACAATCTTCTGGAGCCAGGAAATGGACACATCGGCGGTGACCACCCCCATTAACCGTCTCCCGCCCCCCGGATCCTTCCTGTAGAAAGGCGCCGAAAACGTCGTCATGATAATGTTCCCGGCTCCTTCGTCGTAGTAGGGTTCACTCCATACCGCCTGCCCCAACTCCCTCGGGATCTGATACCAGTCCCAAAAGAAATATTCATAGGGGATGAAAACAAATTCCGTGGTATTCCCGGTGCGATAGACGTAGGGGGCAAAGCACCGGACATCCTTTTTGTATCCGTAGGGTTCGAAGGCGATCGCCGCCCCGTACAGCTCCGGATTGTTCGATACAATTCTTCTCAGGAGTTCAATGAGTTCGCCGCCGGAATACGAGGAATTCTCGAGGAAATCCGCGAGATTCTTCGGGACCTTTTCGATGCTCCGAAGGACCTTGTCGATTCGGTTTACGGTCGCAGCGGACAGGTTGCGCGCGTTCTTCTCCACATTCTCCGTGACGATCCGGCGGGAGTACGAATAATAATAACTCAATACGAGGGCGAAGATGATCGAAACGCTCGTAAGCACCAAAAAAATGAGTTTCGGGGCCAGGCCTCTACTTTTGTGCATGGTCTTGGCTCATCCTGTAAAACGCCCGAAAATCCGGTATGTCCTTGATGAAATCGTTTTCCTTCAAACCCTCCGCCACCCGCCGGTAGTCCGTCTCAACGAGGGTTCCCATAGGCCTTTCGAGGCCCTCGGGCCGCATCAGGTCATCCATGCGATCGAGCATCCACCGCTGGTGGACCCGGTTGGTAGGGACGTGCGCCTCTTTGAGATGCCTCATCACGATATTCAAGGCCACTTCAGGATGCTCGAAGGCATACCTCCACCCTTCGATGGAAGCCCTCACAAAGGCCTTGCACAGCCCGGGATCCTTCTTGAAGGTTTCCTCGAGTGCAAAGACGGCGTCTTCCGGAAAATTGAGACCGTGATTGTAAAAGAAGAAGGTGGTCAGTTCATCCGGGTTCAAGCCCGAATTCAGAATCGTGTGGTACTCGTTGTACCACATGGCGGAGGCCGCATCCACGCCGTCTCGAAGGAACAGGTTCACCGAGTAGGATTGGCGGACGATGGTCACGTCAAGGTCGTATTTCTTGAAAAAGGCCCGAGGCTGAATCTGGAAGATGGGGCCCCAGAGGCCCACCTTCCTGCCGTCCATGTCCTCAGGCGTTCGAATCCCCCGGTTTTTCTTGGCCACAAGCATCAAGGCGGAGCGCTGCATCATCTGGCCGATGTTGACCAGCTTCACTCCCTGCTCCCTCAACGTGATCCCGGTGCAGAGCCACAAAGACGCAAAATCGGCCATCCCTTTCCTGAGGTACTCATCCGAGGCTCGACCGGGTCCCCCGTCGATGATGGTCAAATCGATGCCGTGTTTCCGGTAAATGCCCAGATCCCGGGCAAGGTAGTATCCGGCGAACTGGGCCTGCGGGACCCAGTGCGGGACGAACGAAGCCTTTTTCAGATCGTTTTCAGCACCCGGAGTCCCAACGGGCAGTCCTATAAGACACGCAGCGACCAGTATAAGCAGGATGTGCCTGGGGTGCATCAGACCTCTCTTTCTTCCTCCAGCCAGCGCCATTTTCGGAACACCAGGTTCGGCCGTGACGGATCATGAATCCGGCTCGCTTCCGAGCCCGAATCCGGATGCCATGGGCGCCGTCGGCGCCGGATCGCTTCGGATTTCCCGACTGCACTCTCATTTTGCCAGGGTGAATCTCAGGACGTTGACCTCCCCGTCCCGACGGTAATCCACCTCGTCCACCATCTTCTTCATCAAGAGGAACCCCAGCCCTCCGATCTTTCTCTGTTCGAGCCCGGAATGCACATCGGGTTCCGAAAGGCTGCCGTAATCGAACGGGACACCCCGGTCCATGAATTCCACGATCATCCGGTCTTCTACATCCGTGTCGCAATTCACCTCCAAGATCCCGGTCGAACCTTCCGGATAGGCGTACCTGAAGATATTCACAAGGGCTTCCTCCGCGGCCAGCTCCAGCTTTCGGATGCTTTTTTCAGAGATCTCCGTTTCCCGGGCACAGACCGAGATAAACTCCAAAAGCTCCCGGAGGCTTTTCATCTCTGCGGGCCTGGCGAGCTTGGCCATGAGGCTCCCTTCACACGCCCCTGTCGAATTCGTGGACGGGCAGTGTTTCAAGCATCTTCCAGGGCGGAATCCAGGCTGTCATAAATAGGGATGATGCTATCGAATCCCGAGATCTCAAATACCTCTCGAACCATCTCCTGCAAGGAGGCAAGGCAGAGCCCGCCCTTCTCTCCTTTCAGCTTCTTGGCGGCCGCCAGAATACTTCGAAGTCCGGCACTGCTGATATAGTCAAGGTTCTCCAGATCAAGAATGAAGGCGTTCTCCCCCTGCTCCATCAGGGCATTCATCTCTTTATCGAAATCCGGAGAAGAGACTGCATCCAGCCTGCCGGTTATGGCCACCACCACCGTGTCCCCGTCTTTCCTATGGGTCAACTCCATACAACCTCCAAGGGCATCTCGAATGCCCGCTTCCCCTCGAAGGATCGCCGTCTATCCCGAGAGGAGTTCGCATTATCTCCGAGACCTTCGCAGCCCCCGCTCCTACTCGGTGCGGGCATCCAGGACACGGTAAATCCGGACAGGTTCCGTAACGTTTTTGAGGGCACGGCCTTTCACCTCCTCGAGGGAATAATGGGTCTCAACCCTCGAGGCGGTCATCTGTCCTATGAGAATCTCTCCGTCTCTGGCCACAGAGCCCATCCTGGAAGCCAAATTGGTTACCGGACCCGAGGCTGTGAAGGTCCAGCGCGTCCCGGTGATCCCTTCAAAGCGGGTGGACCCCACCGATGCCTCGCCCGTATTGATGCCTGTGTTCACCACCACGGCCTCGAACCGCCCTTCCAGCTCCCGGTTGATCTTCTCGACTTCCTGCCGGATGGCAAAAGCCGTATGTACCGCATTGAGGGCGTGATCGTCGCCTCCGCTTTCCTGGAAAATGATCATCAGACCGTCTCCCGCAGTCTCGTTGATGTCCCCCTTGTTCCGGTATATGTGATCCAGGAACCGTGAGAAATACGTCTCGATCAGGGTATTCATCCGTTCAGGAGCGACGGTTTCGCTCATGCGTGTATACCCGGCGATATCCAGGAAGAGAACGGAAACGTCCCGGGTCTGTTTCTCCAGCTCAGGCGCATCCGGTGAAGACTCAATGATCTTCCGGACCGATTCGGGAACGAATTTGCCCAGGTGGACCTTGATATTCTCCAGGAGCTTGACCTTCTCCAGGGTCTCTTCGAGCTCAACATTCTTCTGGTGAAGATCTTCTATCATTTGCTCCAGGCGGTATTCCCTCGCCTCGATCTTCACCAGCATCATCCCGAAGGATTCCGCCAGGTCTGCGATGAGCCCCGGGTAACGGTCCTTGTTCGTAAATTCAAAAATCTCTTTGGCGTTGTCGTACCGCCCTTTGGATACTTCCCCGGTCCACTGGATCAGCGAATGAAGAAGTTCGTCGCCCGCGTCCCCTCTCATGATACCCGCCTCCGCTCCTGCCTGCCCTCGGTCCAAGGCCTCATATACGGGGAAAATCCGGGACATGTCAAGGGGACGGGGGAAACGCGCGCCCGGTGCGCGCGAAAAAATTCATGTTCATCCGGTTTTCGCGTACTTATATCTTTGAAAGGGTAAAAATGAGAAATCGTGGCATCCTGATTTTGGCCTGACACCGCTCTGCAGAGAAGACGCTCCGACCATCCTGTAGGAGCGGGCTTGCCCGCGAACAAGCTCCGGGCGGATGACTGAGGCGGCTTTCGGTTGCGA